>NZ_LYRQ01000027.1:0-57394 GCF_001661605.1 Pseudoalteromonas sp. MQS005
TCGTTCTTGGTCGAAAGATCGGATCTCGGAACAGGCATTTAGTTCAATTTTCTTAAACGAGATTCAGGTTAATTAGCTCACTGACCATTGGCGTATTAAGTAATACCTCAATGGCAGCAACACGCCCTTCCCCATCAGAGGTCGGAATAAGTTGCTGAGCAATGATAGCGCGTAAATTTAATGCTAAGTCATATTTAAGCTTATCGTGCTTTTCTTTTGGTACTAAGTGCATAATGCGGTCAATAGCTTGGTTAGCATTGTTGGCATGCAGGGTGGCAACACATAAATGACCCGTTTCTGCAAAGCTCAACGCATATTCCATGGTTTCTTGCGAACGAATTTCACCAATTAAAATAACATCAGGCGCTTGGCGCAAAGAGCTTTTAAGTGCCGATTCAAAACTTTCAGTATCTAAACCCACTTCACGTTGGGTAATAATACTTTTTTGATGTTCATGCACAAATTCAATCGGATCTTCTATGGTTAAAATATGCCCACGTTGATTGCGATTTCTATAACCAATAAGTGCCGCCAAAGACGTTGATTTACCGGTTCCCGTACCACCTACAAATAACACGAGTCCGCGCTTTGACATAATCACATCGGTCAATGCAGAAGGTAATCCAAGCTCTTTAACATCGGGAATTTTAGTGACGATTCGGCGAATAACCATGCCCGCTCTGTCGCGTTGCCAAAAAGCCGAAATACGAAAGCGCCCTTCGCTAGTTGCAATCGCAAAGTTACATTCTTTAGTGTTATGAAACTCTGCTTTTTGTTTTTCACTCATCGCTGATTCAACTAACTCTAGCGCTTGCTCATCAGTTAATTTATCGTCATTAAGAGGAGTTAGCTCGCCGTTAATTTTAGCGCTAATAGGAAGTTGGCTCGATACAAATAAATCAGAGCCCTTTTTGTCGATCATTATTTGTAAAAAGTGATTTAAAGATAAAGTCATAATAATTCCTTAAGCGCTAAACTGCGTCTTATCTTGCGCTTTTGTATACGCCGCTGAGTGAGTGATAATGCCACGGTTAACTAAGCTTGTTAAACATTGATCCATGGTTTGCATGCCTTGCGACGCACCTGTTTGAATTGATGAATACATTTGTGCAATTTTATCTTCACGGATTAAGTTACGAATAGCAGGCGTTGCCAACATAATTTCGTGTGCAGCCACTCGCCCTCCCCCTACTTTTTTTATCAGTGTTTGCGAAATAACTGCACGTAATGACTCAGAGAGCATAGAGCGGATCATATCTTTTTCTTCGCCAGGGAATACATCAATAATACGGTCAATGGTTTTAGGTGCAGAGGTCGTATGCAAAGTACCAAACACCAAGTGACCAGTTTCTGCAGCGGTCATAGCAAGGCGAATAGTTTCTAAATCTCGTAACTCACCCACTAAAATAACATCTGGGTCTTCACGGAGTGCGCTGCGTAGTGCGTTAGAAAAGCTATGTGTATCACGATGAACTTCCCGCTGATTAATTAAGCTGAGTTTATTATCGTGAACAAATTCGATAGGATCTTCGATGGTCAGCACATGATGATGCTTGGTCTGATTAATGTAATCGACCATCGCCGCAAGCGTGGTCGACTTACCTGAACCTGTAGGGCCCGTGACTAACACTAGGCCTCGTGGGTTATCTGAAATTTGTTTAAATATTTCAGGTGCGCCTAAATCTTCAAGAGTGAGTACGTCACTCGGGATAGTACGAAACACAGCAGCAGGGCCACGATTAGAGTTAAAGGCATTTACACGAAAACGTGCTAAATTAGGGACTTCAAAAGAAAAATCCACTTCGAGATTTTGTTCATAGTCCTTACGCTGGTTATCGTTCATAATGTCATAAACCAGACTGCTGACTTCTTTATCTCCAAGTGCTGGTATATTAATACGTCGCACATCGCCATCAACACGTATCATAGGTGATACCCCTGATGATAAGTGCAAATCTGATGCTTTATGTTGCACACTAAATGCCAATAATTCGGTGATATCCATTTATGACTCCACAACTAACTGATAAATATATGGTTACAATAGCAGAACGACTCACATCCGCCTACGCTAGAATTGCAGAGGCAGCGCACAAAGCACAACGTAATAGTAACGATATTACGTTACTTGCAGTATCTAAAACCAAACCCGCTACTGATATTATGGCAGCTTATGAGCAAGGGCAACGTCAATTTGGTGAATCTTATGTTCAAGAGGCTGTAGATAAAATAGCGCAACTAGACACATTTAGCGATATTGTTTGGCATTTCATTGGCCCTATTCAGTCAAATAAAAGTGCTTTAGTCGCTGCCAATTTTGCTTGGGTGCAAAGTGTAGACAGACTTAAAATAGCCAAGCGATTAAACAGTCAACGCCCTGAGACAATGCCGCCACTGAATGTACTTATTCAAGTGAATATTAGCGAAGAAGAAGCAAAGTCTGGTTGTCACCCCAATGAAATCACTGAGCTGGCGCAATATATAGATCAATGTGCCCATTTACAGTTGCGCGGACTGATGGCTATTCCCGCTAAAAGCGACGATGCAAACACACAAATTCAATATTTTGAGCAATTACAAACTTGCTTTGATAAACTACAGACCCAATATCCTCATATAGATACGTTGTCGATGGGGATGAGTAACGATGTAGAAGCTGCCATAGCGGCAGGTTCAACCATGGTGAGGATCGGCACAGATATTTTTGGAACACGAACTTAAAAGGTGATAACAGACATATGTCAGATAAAAAAATCGCATTTATAGGCACAGGTAATATGAGCTACGCCATCATTGGTGGCATGGTAAAAAACGGCTTTAACGCAAATAATATTATTGCGACTAACCGCAACCAAGAAAAATTAGCTAAGGTAGCTGCCGATTTCAAAGTGCAAACCACCAGTGACAATAACGAAGCTATGCGCGATGCCGATGTCATTGTTTTGTCTGTTAAACCACAAATGATGGGCGATTTATGCCAATCATTTCAAGATTCAGGTGTCGACTTTAGCGATAAATTATTTATCTCAGTCGCGGCAGGCTTAACCGTTAAGCGCTTACGTGAAATGCTTGGTCAAGATGTAAAAATGGTACGTTGTATGCCAAATACGCCATCATTACTTGGCCGTGGTGTATCTGGCTTATATGGTGCAGGCGAAACCCAAAGCGAGCATGATTTTGTACAGCAAGTATTTGAATGTACAGGCATTGTTGTATGGGTTGAAAAAGAGTCGCAAATAAACGACGTGATTGCTGTTACCGGCTCTTCACCGGCTTACTTTTTCTTATTTATGGAAGCCATTGAAGAAAAAGCCAAAGCGCTTGGGTTTAGTGATGAAGACGCACGCCGCTTAGTGCAGCAAACCGCCCTTGGCGCAGCTGAAATGGCACTTAGCCAAACTGATATTAGCATTTCACAATTACGTTCAAATGTGACATCAAAAGGCGGTACCACGCATGCAGCCGTTGAGCATTTAAAAGCACAAGGTTTAACTAAAACCGTAGGCGATGCAATGGATGCGTGTATTGCGCGTGCAGTGCAAATGGAACAAGAACTTTAAAACCATTTTTTATTGAAGGTTATACTATGAATGCCATGCAATTTTTAATTAGCACCTTGTTTGATCTATTTTTAATGGTGGTACTACTGCGTTTTTGGCTACAGTGGGCAAAAGCCGACTTTTACAACCCAATGAGCCAATTTGTGGTGAAAGCCACTTCGTTTGCAGTTAACCCGCTGCGAAAAATCATTCCAGGGCTAGGCGGGCTTGATTTAGCCTCTTTGTTGCTGGCATTTATAGTGGCTGCGGCAAAAATAAGTACCCTAATGTGGCTGATTTATAGCTCTTGGGCTATTCAGCCTGTGCTTATACAAGCGCTAATAACTGTTTTAAAAGAAGGTTTAAATTTAGTCTTTTGGGTATTAATCATCCGCGCTATTTTAAGCTGGGTAAGCCAAGGCTATAACCCAATTGAAGCGGTATTCCATCAGCTTACTGAGCCAATGTTAAAGCCCATCCGTAAAATTTTACCGCCATTAGGGGGATTAGATTTATCGGTACTGGTACTAATCATCGGCATTCAGTTTTTACAAATGCTGCTAATGGACCTTTTAGCTTAAGCATAACGTAATATAAAAGAGGCCTAGCGCCTCTTTTTTACATACTCAGGAGTTAACCATGCAACGTTTAATAAAGTTTTGTTTTATTGCTTGTCTCGCTTTAGCATTTAATGCACACAGCGCTCAAGAACAAGGCGCCCAATACAAAGAACTAGGCCCTTGGCAAGTTCATTATATAGCCTTTCCATCAACGTTTATTCAACCGCAAATAGCTAAAGCCTATGACCTTGAGCGTAGTGGCTATAAAGGCATTGTTAATATTTCCATCTTAAAAAATGATACTGATAAAACAGCGCAAAAAGCGACATTACAAGGCACCGCTAGAAATTTATTAGGCAATAAACAAAGCCTCAACTTTAAAGAAGTCGTTGAAGGCGATTCTGTTTATTACCTAGCACAAGTAGATTACACCAACGAAGAAATTTTACGTTTTGAAATTGAAATCCAACAAGGTAACCAGTTCCAAACATTAAAGTTTCAGCAAAAATTTTATGTAGATTAAATATGACCAACACCTTAGTACTTGCAACCGGCAATCCCGGCAAAGTAAATGAGCTGGCTAACATGCTCAGCTCGCTTAACATTAACGTAGTACCACAAAGCGACTTTAATGTGGGCGACGTGGCCGAAACAGGCACCACGTTTGTAGAAAACGCGATAATTAAGGCGCGTCATGCAGCTAAAATAACAGGATTACCGGCTATTGCTGATGATTCGGGATTAGAAGTTGATAGCTTAAATGGCGCACCCGGTGTTTACTCTGCTCGCTTTGCTGGTAAAGGCGCAAGTGATCAAGATAATATCGATAAATTACTGGCTGATTTAGGCGATAACCCTAACCGACGCGCTCGTTTTTGGTGTGTGTTAGTACTGATGCGTCACGCCGACGACCCTACCCCACTTATTTGCAGTGCTAGCTGGGAGGGCGAAATTACCCTTAGCCAACACGGTGAAGGTGGCTTTGGCTACGATCCTATCTTTTTTGTGCCATCAGAAAGTTGCACCAGTGCAGAGCTGACAAAAGCGCAAAAAAATACCCTAAGTCATCGTGGGCAAGCACTTAAAATGTTACTGCAAGAGCTACAACACAAAGGCGGCCTGTGAACCTTCCTCCACTAAGTTTATATGTGCATGTGCCATGGTGCGTGCAAAAATGCCCTTACTGCGACTTTAACAGCCACGGACAAAAAGGTGACATCCCTGAAGCTGAGTATGTACAGCATTTAATCGACGATTTAAAAGCTGATTTACACTTAGTACAAGGGCGTAAAATTCACAGTATTTTTATAGGTGGCGGCACACCAAGCCTATTAACCGGCGCGGCATACACCCGTTTACTCAAGGAAGTAGATAGCCTAATTGGCTTAAGCGATAACTGTGAAATAACCCTTGAAGCAAATCCCGGCACAGTCGAAACTGGCCGTTTCAAAGATTATGTAAAAGCAGGCATTAACCGTATCTCTATCGGCGTGCAAAGCATGCAGGACGATAAGTTAAAAGCCCTAGGTCGAATTCATGGTGCCGATGAAGCCAGTTATGCTGCACAGCAAGCCAGTGAAGCAGGGTTAAATAGCTTTAACCTTGACTTAATGCATGGCTTACCAGGGCAGTCTCTTGATGATGCACTGAGTGATTTAAAACAAATTATTGCGCTCAATCCACCGCATATTTCTTGGTATCAGCTCACCATTGAGCCCAATACGCAATTTGCTTCAAAACCGCCGACTTTGCCACAAGATGAAACCTTATGGGATATTCAAGAGCAAGGCCAAGCATTATTAGCACAAGCTGGCTATCAGCAATATGAAATATCAGGGTATGCAAAACCTGGCTATCAATGCCAACATAACTTGAATTATTGGCGGTTTGGCGATTATCTTGGCATTGGCTGCGGCGCTCATGGTAAGGTTACTGATGCGAAAACGGGGGTGATAACACGCACTGAAAAGGTAAAACACCCTCGGGGCTATATGGATATTATTAAACCCTACTTGTACAAAAGCTGGCAAGTAGAGCAAGACGACTTAGCGTTTGAATTTTATATGAATCGCTTTCGTTTAATAGAGCCATGCCCTATAAATGATTTTAATGCGCTGACGCAGCAACCACTGCAAAGCCAACAGCATGCACTAGATAAAGCCATTAATGCCGGTTTACTAACAAAAACAGACAGCCACTGGCACGTTACACTCCAAGGGCAACGTTTTTTAAATGATCTACTTGCGTTATTTGTTTAGTGACAATAATAGGTTTCTAACAACAAAAGGGAAACGAATGCGTAAACTTACTCTAATTGCTGCCACCATTAGTGTGGCACTGCTTGCAGGTTGCCAACAAGCAACACAACAATCAACGCCTGCACCTGCGGTTCAAGCTCAACCTGTTCAAAGTGAAATTGACAAAGCGAATGCTTTTTTTGAAGACACTTTTAATCGTGATGTAATGAACAGCCCGGTTTATCAAACCTACATGGGCATCAAAAAAGATTACGATAAATGGGATGACAACAGCGAAGAAAAAGCCCTTAAAGACTTGGCACAAGCTAAAGCCGATTTGGTCACACTCAACAGCATTGATCGTGCGCAATTAGATACAGCAACCCAAGTAAGTTATGATTTAAAAAAACAAGATTTAGAAGCCAGCATTGCTGATTTCAAATGGCGTTACCATAACTACCCAGTAAACCAAATGTTTGGTACGCACTCTATGGTGCCGGCTTTTTTAATCAACCAGCATCAAATTAGCAACGTAAAAGAAGCCAACGATTACATTGCTCGTTTAAATGGGGTACCGGGTGTATTTGATCAGCTTATTACTGGCTTAGAAATTCGCGCCGATAAAAACATCATCGCGCCTAAATTTGTATTCCCACACGTCATTGATTCAAGCAAAAACATCATTAAAGGTGCGCCGTTTGAACAAGGTGAAGATTCTACGCTTTTAGCTGACTTTAAACGCAAAGTTAATGCCTTAGAAATAGACCAAGCTGAAAAAGATGCACTTATTAGTAAAGCGACTGAAGCATTAAAAACAGCGGTTAAAGCTGCTTACTCTAAGTTAATTAACTACATTGCACAGTTAGAAAAACGTGCTGATGACCGTGACGGTGCTTGGAAATTCCCTGATGGCGAAGCGTTTTACAATAACGCACTGAAACGCACCACCACCACAGACCTTACAGCAAAAGAAATTCATGCCATTGGCCTTGCTGAAGTATCACGTATTCATGATGAAATGCGTGCCATTAAAGATAAAGTCGGCTTTGAGGGCGACTTAAACGCCTTTATGCAGTTTATGAAAACCGACAAGCAATTTTATTTAGCTAACACTGAAGCTGGTAAAGCACAGTACCTAAGTGAAGCTAAAGGTTTAATTGATAACATGAAAACACGCTTAGATGAGCTGTTTATTGTAAAACCAAAAGCCGACATGATTGTAAAACGTGTTGAAGCATTCCGTGAAAAAGCGGCAGGTAAAGCGTTTTATCAACAACCTGCGCCAGATGGTTCTCGCCCAGGTATTTACTACGCCAACCTATACGACATGGAAGCAATGCCTACTTACCAAATGGAAGCCTTGGCTTATCATGAGGGGATTCCGGGTCACCATATGCAAATTGCCATTTCACAAGAACTTGAAGGTGTACCTAAGTTCCGTAAATTTGGTGGTTACACAGCCTACATTGAAGGCTGGGGGTTATACTCAGAATTACTACCAAAAGAAATGGGCCTTTACGAAGACCCGTATTCAGATTTTGGTCGCTTAGCCATGGAATTATGGCGTGCATGTCGTTTAGTGGTTGATACCGGTATTCACGCAATGAAGTGGACTCGTCAAGAAGGTATTGATTACTACGTTAACAACACCCCTAACGCCACTTCTGACGGTGTAAAAATGGTTGAGCGTCATATTGTAATGCCATCTCAAGCAACGGCTTACAAAGTAGGTATGCTGAAAATTTTAGAACTACGTGAAGATGCTAAAATGCAACTTGGCGATAAGTTTGATATCCGCCAGTTCCACGATGTAGTGCTTAAAAATGGCCCTGTACCATTAAACGTACTAGAAAACTTCGTTAATGAGTGGATTGCCAGCAAACAAGCTTAATTTTTAAGTATTTACTTAAAGGTTATAAAAGGTCGCAATTGCGGCCTTTTGTTTTATAAAGCAAAAAATTAAGCTAGGATAAAGTTGGAATTCAAGGAGAACAGAATGGATCTAAGCATACAGCTACTCAATGCGCGTATTAAACAACAGCAGTTTGATGAGCTAGATAACGATTTTAAAAAGCTCACTGAGGCACAGCAAGTAATACAGCTTAATTACCTGTTTGAAAGTGCGCTACGCATGAGTATTAAATACGATTTTATGCAAAACATCGCCGTGCGTATTTTAACCACTAATACGCCACCAGCGCCGTTTATTGAAAAACTAACCAGTTTAGATGCGCTGAGTTTTTTTACGCCTGCACTTAAATTAAATAAGGGGTTTATTAGTACAGACGACTCTGGCAATAACGCCCTGCATAATGTATTTAAGCAAGCAATGCCCACACAACTGCCTTTTAACTATGTTCGCTCGTTAATGTTATTTGAATCTAACGAAGAGTTACTACATGCATTAGCACATACAAATAAGCAAGGGCTCACTCCGGTTGCCAGTTACATCGCCTATGCACATAAGCCAAACATTCCGGTAAAACATGAATTTTCGGCCTTGCTCGCATTAATGGAAATAGAGCAAAAACAAAATCCTGCAGCAAAATTACAAATACTTGAGGCATTAAAAAATAATCCCCCAAGCGAGATAACCTTGCTACTGAGCGCCGCTTATTTACAGCGCTCTACTGAACAAGTGGCGGCTCTAATCTGATAAGTAATATTCTACGCTGGTAACAACACGTACGTTTTTAATTTGCGGCGTGTTTGAATCCCGATCGCTAATGCTAAACTGCCCTTGGCGAGCGGTTTTAATTTTACCTAAGCGTGAATTTGAATCTTTAGCAAACTTATCTGCCACTTCACGAGCTTTTTCTGTGGCTTCTTGCACCATGGCTGGTTTTATATCGTTAAGCCCAGTAAAAATATACTCAATACGGGTTTGATAGTTGTCTTGCACAATAGCTATATTTTGTTTAGCTAGCTGACTCACTTTGCTCAGTGCGTTTTTAATTTTATCAGGAGCATTGGAGTAAACAATAATATTTGAGCTAATAACATACCTAAACTTTTGGTTATCATTCGCGTATTCACGGGCTTGCTTATCAATAATAGATTGAGTACCTGTCGATATTTCTTGATCATCAAAGCCGTGTAACTTTAAAAAAGCAATCACCGCATCATTTTTTTGCTCAACTCGCTCAACAAGCTTTTCAAGATTGTTGTCGGCATCGTTAAACTGCAAAGGCCAAATAACGGTATCTGCCACAACTTCACGTTCAGCTAACCCTTTTACCTGCACCGTGCGCTCCATCCCTTTAATATCAAGCGCAGCCCCTTTTATAATAAAACCCAATGCAATTAGGCCAATGCTTAAACACGCCGCTGCCATAACAACGGTTACATTCGATATTTTATTCACTTCACTCTCCTTGATTAGGGTCTGTTGACCTTTGCGGATTAAAACTTGTTCAAACTAGGGGCGATTTAATCGCGGCGCGAGGTTTGTAACCTAGTGGGCTAAGTAAAAACCGAGCAACAAAGAGTAAATCGCCCCTAGGCAGAACCCTTCGGGCAGCGCCTGTTTGGCATTGATGCTGCGTTATCGCCTATTTATGGGGAATAACCACACCACATAGGCTCTGCCTTGCCTAAATACCAAACAGACTGCTGCAAGTTTAACCTTGAAAGGTCAACAGACCCTAATATCAATAATATGCACGTTCACGCTCGAAAAAACACAATAAACAGGTTACATTGAGAAGGTATAGATAGCAAAACTTAATCAGCCAAGGAAACGCAATGAGTCTAAAACGTATTAGCCAGTTTTTTAATCCAAGCTCAGTCGCTGTTATTGGGGCATCAAACACCCCTACTCGGGCTGGTAATGTGGTAATGCGTAATTTATTACAAGGCGGGTTTAAAGGGCCCATCATGCCCGTTACACCCAATCATACTGCAGTGCATGGCGTATTGGCTTACCCAAGTATTGAAGCTCTCCCCAAAGTACCTGATTTAGCCGTTATCTGTACCAATAAAAACACCTTAATGAAAATTATTGAGCAGCTAGGTACGCTTGGGTGTCATAGCGCTATTATTATTGCTGATGGCCTAACAAGTACTCAAAAACAAGAACTTAAAGATAACGCTGCGAAGCATAAGGTAACGCTGCTTGGCTCAAATTGCTTAGGGTTACTTATTCCGCATATAGGTTTAAACGCGAGTTTTTCGCACACTGTTGCCACGCCAGGTAAACTGGCTTTTGTGTCGCAATCAGCGGCTGTTTGCTCAACGATTCTTGATTGGGCTAAAAATAAAGAAATTGGCTTTTCATACTTTGTATCAATGGGAGATTGTTTAGATATTGAGTTTGACGAAATACTCGACTTTTTAGGCCGCGATGCTAAAACCAAAGCTATCCTACTTTACATAGATAACATTAATGATATTCGCAGCTTTATTTCTGCCGCGCGTGCGGCGGCATTTTCTAAGCCCGTTATTGCCATTAAAACGGGCAGAACCACTGCTGGCGCTCTTGCCGCTGAAATACACACAGGCGGAAAACAAAGCTCAGATGCAGTATATGATGCCATGTTTCAACGTGCAGGGATGTTAAGAGTAAATGATTTGCGTGAGCTCTTTGCCGCCACTCAAACCTTAGCAATGCACCCCAAATTATTGCAAGTAGAGCAGCTAACTATATTAACTAATGGCGGCGGCCCTGGAGTGATGGCCGTTGATGAACTTATTCAAAGCTCAGGTAAACTTGCTCAGCTTAGTGATGAAACGCGCGAAGCACTCAATAAAGTGATCCCACATTCAGACACAACATCCAACCCTGTCGATATATTTGGCGATTCTGCGCCAGTGCGTTACAAACACGCATTAGAGATACTGCTTAATGCTAAAGAAGTTAAAAACTTACTGATCATTCATACTCCATCGGCATTGGCCCCGAGTGAAAATTACGCTCAGGTTATTGTTGAGGCACTGAACAAATTACCAAAAATGGCACGCCCGTATGTGATCACTAATTTCATGGGAGAAGATGCCGCCTTTGCTGCAAGGCGCATCTGCGCTAATAACGCCATTCCGACCTATCGTACCCCAGAAGGCGCAGTAGGTGCCTTTATGCACTTAGTAAGCTATCGTCGTAACCAAAAACATTTAACCCAAACACCAGAATCAAACACCGATGATGCGACTATTAATAAAGCAGCAGCGAAAGCAGCTATTAAAGAGTTTTTAAATGATGAGCAACATTACTTATCAACCCATCAAGCGAGTCAAATTTTAAGTAGCTACGGTATAGACTGTATCCAAACTGAAGTAGCCTACACCCCTACTGAGGCAAAAGAGCAAGCAATAGAGCTAGGTTTTCCGGTCGCATTAAAATTGATGAGCCCCAGTATTCCCTCTAAGTCTGAAGTCGGTGGCGTAGTACTCAACCTCAATGATGCGCAAGAGGTCGAGCAAACGGCATTTGCTATGCTATTAAGAATAAAAAACACCTACCCTGATGCTGTTATTGATGGCTTTTCGTTACAAAAAATGGCACCGAGAGCAGGTGCCAATGAGCTGCGCATAGCCATTAAAACAGAGCCTAATTTTGGGCCAGTTATTTTATTAGGTGAAGCTGGCACAGGGCTTGAGTACGCGCAAGCCGCAGTGGCCTTGCCACCACTGAATATGAACCTAGCTAAATATTTAATTGCCGCCGCCCATGATAAGGGAGTCCTTAAAGATCGCATTCTGCCAGAAAAAGTAGATAAATATCGTTTATGTGCGCTACTGACCCGAATTTCTCAACTCATTGTCGATCAACCCGATATCACCTCATTAGAGCTAAATCCTATTTTAGCCAGTAATGGGCAGTTTTTAGTCCTTGATGCCACCATGAACTTAAATCAGTATCAGGTTCAGGCGCACCGAAAACGTTTATCAATCCGCCCTTATCCTATTGAGCTGGTTGAAACGGTGACCCTAAAAAATAAGACCTTAGCAACGCTCAGACCAATCAAACCAGAAGATGAGCAGGCACATCAAGAGTTTGACCGCTCCTTAAGCAAAGAAGATAGGTACAAGCGCTTTTTTGGTGAATTGCCACAATTTAACCATGATCAACTCGCTAAAATGACACAAATTGATTACGACCGCGAAATGGCGTTTATTGTTACCCAAACACAAGACGAGCAACAACACACATTAGGGGTTTCGCGAGTGATTATGGATCCCGACAACTTACAAGCAGAGTTTGCCATTGTGGTACGTTCTGATTGCCAAGGACTTGGGTTAGGGCGTATTTTAATGAACGCGGCTATTTCTCACTGCAGACGCCAAGGCGTGAAAACGGTTGAAGGTATCACCCTGCCAGAAAATACCGGCATGATTGAGTTGGCTCGTAAACTCGGGTTTAAAATAAGTCGTGATTTTGAAGAAGGCAGTATCAATATGCTGCTCACATTGTAATAGGTACTATGCGTAAACTAAGACAAACCATAAACCAAGTATTTGAAGCGTCAGGTAAGTATCAGCGAGCGGGACACATTTTAGATGTCATACTGATCAGCATAATTATGATTAATGTGGTGGCGATTGTGCTTGAGTCGGTGCACAGCATCGCAACCGAGTACTATAGCGAGTTTTTAATCTTGGAGCTGGTATCAGTGGCTATATTTAGTGCTGAATACCTAATACGTGCTTGGACTTGTGTCGATCGCGTAAAGTACGCCTCCATGAATTGCTCAAATACACAAAAACGGATTCGATATATTTTATCACCACTGGCAATTATCGATTTAATTGCCATTTTGCCTAGTTTATTAATGTTTTTCTTTGCTATCGATTTACGTTTTTTACGGGTACTGCGGTTGTTGCGGGTATTTAAGCTCACCCGTTACTCTCGAGCAATGCAATTGTTATTGCAGGCGTTTATTGATGAGTCGAGTTCATTACTGGCGGCATTTTTTATTATGTCTGTGTTACTTATTTTAGCCTCTTGCGGTATTTATTTATTAGAGCACGACATTCAACCAGACAAGTTCGGCTCTATTCCTGCAGCCATGTGGTGGGCAATGGCAACCCTAACTACGGTTGGTTATGGCGATGTTGTGCCTATAACGCCTATTGGTAAACTATTTGGTGGCGTAATCACTTTGGTGAGTATGGGGATGGTTGCCATACCAACCGGTTTATTAGCGTCGAGTTTCTCAGAGCAAGTACGCAAACGTCGCCAGCTATTTGAAGATGCCACCCACGAGAAAATAACCGATGGTAAGCTCACTGATGAGCAGATGCATCACCTTGAGGAGTTACGCTACAAACTAGGGCTAAGTAAACTAGAGGCCAATAAAGCAATAAAAGCGGAGCTAAATAAACGCAGCTCACACTTATTTTGCCGTCACTGTGGTAAGCGTCCTTAATAAAATAATGTATTAAGCGGCGCTTTAAGCTTGTGAGAATACAGGATGCCAATCGTGCTCAATAAGCTCAAGCACCTGCTCTTTAGGCACCGCTTTACTAAACAAGTAACCTTGAAAGTAGCTACAACCTTGCGCTTTTAAAAAAGCCAACTGATGTGCGCTTTCAACCCCTTCAGCAATACACTCTTTACCTAAACTGCTTGCTAAAGTTAGTGTAGATTGAATAATCGCTTCGTTATCCGAATCAATACCAATATCTTGCACAAAGCTGCGATCTATTTTTAATACATCAATCGGAAAGCGCTTCAAATAAGTTAACGAGGCATACCCTGTTCCAAAATCATCCATGTACAACTTACAGCCTAGTTGCTTTAATAAGTCCATATTTTTAAGCGTATGTTCTGAGTCTCGCATTAAAATAGACTCTGTTATTTCAAATACAATAGCCTCGGGCGGCAGTGCTGCATTGTTTAGTGCTTGGCGAATTTCAGGGACGAGTCCGATAAATTCAAAATCCAGTGCTGAGAGGTTAATTGATAGGTATAGATCAGGACACACTTTACGCCAACGAGCTAACTGCACCAAAGCACGCTTAAATGTTTGTAGCATTATTTTAGTGATTAAACCTATATTTTCAGCTACGTTTGCAAACTCTTGTGTACTCGCTAACTGATTATAAGGCCAGCGTAGTAACACCTCAAAGCCCACTGTTTTTTGCGTAGACGCATTAATAATGGGTTGATAATAATTACAAAATTCATGTTCATGATAAGCTTTGATCAACTGTGATTCTAAATGCATCGCTCTTTCAACACGTTGATTCATTTCTTGTTTGTAAAACTTATAACACCCTTCCAAGCCATCTTTAGCATAATAAAGCGCCACATTTGATGCTTTCAATAGTGCTTTATAATGCACGGCATCATCAGGGAAAATAGCCACACCAATACTTAGGTGTACATTGACGCTTTGCTGATTCATAACAATGTCTTTACTCACGCAATCCATTAGTTTGGTGCATATAAGTAATACTTCTTCTATTTGCTGAATATCTTCAACTAGAATTACAAATTCATCACCGCCTAAACGCGCGACGCTATCACAAGGACGTAATGCTGTTTTCAAGCGGTTCGCCACCAGCTTTATTATCTCATCGGCGTTTTCTGTGCCAAATGAATCATTAAAATACTTAAACCGTTTTATATTAACGTGTAACAAAGCCACTTTACACTGATGGCGGCGCGCCTGATCGATGGCATGTATAGCTCTGTCGTTAAACAAGGTTCTGTTTGGCAGCCCAGTAAGTGAATCGTAATTAGCCAGTATATGCAGTTCGCTCTCAGCTGACTTTTGTGCATGAATATCCGTTAAAATAATCACGAAACTACTCAGCCTTTGGCTTTCATCAGCTACGGCGCTTATTTTAACCAGTACATGGCGTTGCTCTTTGTTTGCCAGAACGACAGTGTCTTCACATGAAAAATGTTCGCCCACTTCAAGCTTTTGCATAATTCGTAAATAATCAAAATAGCTACTGCGGGACATTCCCAAATTAAGCGCACGGGTTGAACGAGGCTCTGCTGATAAGCCAAAAGCGCTTTGCAGCGATTTATTTGAGGCACGTATATTAAAGTTTTTATCTAAGATAAACACCCAATCTCGGGTTTGTTCAAACGCGGCGGTAAATAACCGCGCATGCTCTTCAAACACCCTTTCGCGTGTCATATTGGTATACGTACCGGCTACTTTTTGCGGCGTTTTTTTGTCCCACTCAACCACCTTGCCAAAATCTTTGTACCAGCGCCAATGACCTTTGGCGTGGCGTAATCGGTAGGTACAATTAAAATACCCTTTATCTGTTGATAAAAATTCTAACCACTCCAACCTAAAAATAGCACGCTCTTGAGGGTGAATTTTTTCTAGGTAGGCATCTAAACTCACCGAGTCATCCTCGTAGCCTAATTCGTTGACTAATCTAGGCTGATAAATATTTAACTGGCTCGCCTGCCAATCCCATACCCCGGACTCACTTCCCTCTAGTGCAAGCTTTAAACGCGCCTCACTGTCTTGGCTTTCTTTGTGTGCTGCCAATAAGATACGCTGTATTTTGTTGCGCCTCATTACCCATGCAGTCACTATGGTGATCAATAAAATGGTATAAAGCGCTAAAAAGTATGGAGCACGCCATAGCGGATATTTCACTTTAATATTTAACGTTGCTGGCGCAGTATAGTCGCCGGTCAGTGGATCTTTTGCCCAGACTTTTAACTGGTAACTACCGGGGTTTAATTTAGGAAACACCACTCGATTATTTCGGGTATAACTTTTTTTACCTTTATCGAGCTGATATTCATAAATAATGCGCTCTTGGAAGCTAAATGACATCGCTGAAAATGCAATCTCAAGCCCGATATCATCATGATTTAAAGTGATATTTTTTAATGGCTGCTGTAAATTTATAGACAAGTCCCGAGACATTAAGTTGATGCGCGTGATATTGACCT
Source organism: Pseudoalteromonas sp. MQS005 (assembly GCF_001661605.1). Lineage (NCBI taxonomy): Bacteria > Pseudomonadati > Pseudomonadota > Gammaproteobacteria > Alteromonadales > Pseudoalteromonadaceae > Pseudoalteromonas > Pseudoalteromonas sp. MQS005. The sequence continues at coordinate 16,205 of NZ_LYRQ01000027.1, forward strand.
GATCTAATAAACCTTGGCTATTTTTATTGTCTTTAGGATCAAAGTAGGTAAAACCCTTGAGGCTACCGAAGGCAATTCGACCATCCGCTAACTTAGCCATAGCGCCATTATTAAACTCAGCAGAGAGCACCCCATCTGATGTTGTAAATTGCTGAAAATGAATTGTTTCAGGATTTAGTCGCCATATTCCTTTATGGCTACTCATCCAAATCATTCCCTCTTCATCAAGAACCATATCGTACAACAAGGTGCTGAGTTTATTTTTATCTAAATCAATTGTGTGCACTAACTCATAGGTTGTTGCATCTATACCAATCAGCCCAAAATTAGATAACGATAGCCAAAGTATGCCCTGCCCATCTACCACGTAGGAAAGAATACTAACGGCTACATTTTCATGGTGTTTAGGCACTTTATAAATGGTGTTTAAACTTAAATCATTGGGGTTAAATTGATATAAAACGCCACCACTAAAAAATAATGGCTTCTCGGGTTGGTGCGGTAATGGGGGTAAAAAGCCATGCGCTAAAAAAGGGTCAAATTGTGCTAATTCGCCTTTTAAGTGAACTAATTGTCGGCTATCAATATTATATTTAAACATACCATGATCTGGGTGTACAAAATACAAATCCCCGTTTGGTAGCAATGTCAGGCCATGCATCCAATCATTTAAAAAAATCTGATTGGTAGGACTGTTGGTTTTTGGTTGGGTAAGTTGCTGAGTTTGCGGGTCAAAAATGAATAATCCTCGGTTTGAGTGCAACCAGAGTTTATCTTTGTAAGGCATAATTTTGAAAATAGTAAACTCTGTGGTCAGTAAATCGACTTTATAATCTTTTAAATACACCTTTGAGCGATTACTTTTTAAATCAACCGCAGTTAAACCATTGTGTGTGCCTAACCATAGCTTTTCTTGGAACTCCTTAATTGACCATACCGAATGATGTGATAAACCATCCCCAACCAGTGCATTTCCCTCTACATTATAAAACTTGTAATTGTCGCCCGATAAATAAAACGCACCATCGGTTTTAGTGGCTAGCCACATTCCGCCCGATTTATCTTTCACCATATCAATAATACTGTTATCGGCGAGGGTGTACTTACTCTGTTGGATACGTTTATTTTTTACCACTTTTTTAGTAGTTAAATTAAAACAAAGCAGGCCTTTATCTGTTGCTAAATCGAGCACTCCTTGCTGATTATCAATATCCCAAACATTCAAATCGGCCAGTAATTTTTGGCTTGTAAATGATTGTTCGCGGTTGTTAAACATTGCCTCTAAATTACTAATATCAACAGCGTATAAACCCTTAACCGCACCTACAAGCAACTGATTGTTATTACCTAGCGCAAATGATTTCACATTATTTTGATAAATATGTACATCCGTTTCGCTCAAGTGCTCGAGTGGCCTTACCTGCTGTGTTGCGATGTTAAAAACATACGCGCCGTCTGTGCTACCGATAAAAATATAACCGTTATAATGAAACAAAGTACGCACAAACGCATTTTCAAATTGCTCAGGAAGTGTAAATAAGGAGGTAATAGAGCCGTTGTCTATATCGAGTTTTGCAAACTCTCGGCCTTGTCCAATCCATAAGGTTTTATCATCGGTGGCTAACATAGTAAAAACGGACTGCTGTAGTATTTGCTCTTCTGTGACAGGTTTTTCTATGTATTGTTGGTAGGTATCCGTTTTCGGATCGTATCTGAACAAGCCTGCTAATAAGGAGGCAATCCAGATATGCCCTTGTTGGTCTTGATATATGCGATCGATGATCGCCTCTTCTAACTCACCATTAGGGCCATTGATTGGAATAACTTGATAGCCATCGTATCGGTTAAGGCCTCCTTCAGTAGAGAGCCATAAATACCCATTGTTATCGATAAGCATGGTATTAACGTAACTTTGAGATAAGCCTTCGCTTGGGGATAATCGTTTTACTTGCGCTGTTACTTCAACGCTTATGAGCATAAACAGCACAAATATGGCTGTGATAAACCCATTAATACTCATACCCATGCTTGTCCTATTACTAATTTATGTTTTATTGATATTTCAATGCGGTAATATTTCGGTGCTTATAAGCATCAAATAGCGTTAATAATGCAGGAGTATATGTTAACACTTGGTTAAAACCAAGTGCTTGATAAAAATCAGTAAGGCGTTGATAAGCAAAGGTGTAAACAGGTTCTGTTTGCGCATTTAAAAGGGCAACTAATAACTGGGTTGCCACCCCCTTTGAACGATAAGAAGGAGCCACGAACACCGTTGATAAAAATAAAAAAGTGGGCTTATTCTGTAACCGGCAGGCGGCAATAATCGTATTATTATCGTAAGCGACCCAGACTTGATCCTGTTTGTTAGCACGGCCGCGGACGTGATGTAACGTATAAAACTTATTAACTAAGGGCGTTTTAATTGATTCTAATTGTTTAATTACAAGCATAGTAGGCAAACCCTAGCTAAGCATAATTGCCAAATACTGCTCAAATTTTTGTTTTAAAACACCTTGCTCTGCAACAGGACGACTATGCAGAGTGTCGTACACTTGCTCACGCGTTTTTTTACCGCGCTTAATTTGATAAGCCCAAAATGAGGCCTCGTAATCTAACTGAATTTGATACTTTTGCTCTCGCGGCAAGTTACACAGATTAAAACTCATATTCACTCCAATTATTAGGGGCTATAAACTTATTGTTGCCTGCATGAATACAGGTAAGGGCCGTGAGTAGCACACGGAGGCTTTTACTAGCCCACTAGGTTAAACAAGTCGCGCCGAGCGCCCCTAGCTTGAACAAATTTTCGTCCGCAAAGGTCAACAGCCCCTCGCTCAATAAAACGTAGATTATACGTTTAAACTTATAAAAAACTAACTCTATAACTAATAAAAATAAGCGACTGTAAATAATTCAACGTAATCAATAATTGTTGATGGTAACTTTTGCAAGATTACTAATGCAAACTGTGCAAAAGACAAGCAATTTGTTACTATGGCTGCTTATTATCTTGCCGCAATTAATTGGAAATACTGACGTGCTTAAACGCTTTAACGGATTGCTGGTATTACTGTGCTTAGTTTTTAGTAATATGTCTTTTGCGCACAGTTATAGCTACACATTTAATCGCCCGCAAAACACTCAACAAGCAAACTATACCATTGAGCTATTACAATTGGCCTATGCAGATATGGGCTTTAAACTAAATATTGTCGATTTTAATCGTCAAAATGCATTATTTGCAGCAGATAATGGCATGTTAGATGGGCAGCTTGCTCGCGATATCAGTATTGAAAGTACCTATAAAAATTTAATTCGAGTTAACTATCCACTCTTTAAATTTAACCTTGAGCTTTATAAACACTGTGAGCCCAGCTCCACTAAAACCATAGATAGCATTGCCATTATTGCCAGTTACCCTGTGCAACAGCGATATTTAGACAGTATTGATTTTCAAGGTAAGGTAATTGAAGTTAAAAGTGATAATACGCAGCTTAACTTACTGATCCAGCAAAAAGTACAAGGAGCGTTACTTATTGATTTTGCGATGGCAAATAAAACCATTCCCCCCTCTTTAGGCTGCTATGAAAAACAAGTGGTTGCTACCTACCCGCTTTATCATTATTTACATAACAGTCATGCGGATATTGTTCCCCAGCTAGAAGCAACACTGGATAAGTTACACAATAACGGCACAGTTGCAAAACTCAGGTCAAAATACAACCTACAGTTTTAAAAATCAAAACCTTGTTGATCTGCTTGCGGTGATGATTGTGCCACTTTATTTTTTTGCTGTAAGTAACGTTTATAGCGCTGCTGGCATAAACTCAATACTTTTTTCTTTTGGGAATTCGTTAACGAATTCCAAGAAAAACGTTCATCGCGACTGCGATAGCAGCCTTTGCAATAACCGCGATTATTAACTAAGCAAATACCTTTACAAGGGCTAGGAATATCAAATATTTCAATTTGTTGCATTTTACCCTCCGGTATTAAAGCATAGCCTGAGTATAGCGCTATTTTTGTGCAAAAAAAAAGCAGCAAATAAATTGCTGCTTTGTTGTTAGCTTAAACTGTTAATTACTGCTCACAGCTTTGTTCATCTACTTGTGTTTTTCGATGAAATGGCTTGGCATACATAGCTAAAACCAAAGCCCTTAACTCTTCTGGCACCTTGGCCAAACGTTCTTCAAACTGTGCTGCGTCATTTTTATTGATCACCGCCTCAGTGCAGCCAGCAGCAATAAAGTTGCCTGGGTGTAAGTAAAACGAATCAATAATTTGCTTATCAATGGTTTTTGCCAGTTCATCGGCACTGTCACAACCTGACTCAATGGGCTGACCAAACGATAAATGCACATGCCCTTTGGCTGAACTAAACCCTTCAACAATGCTGGCAATATCTTCACCCGCCGATTTAACATACTTGCCATGATGTTGTTTATGATATAGCTCTTTTGCCTTGGCAATTGCACATGGTTCGTATTGGTAAGAGATTGCAACCGGCACCACTTTGAGCTCTTTAATGTATTCGCCAAATTCTTTCTTTTGTTTACGGCCATTAAGTTGCAACATTTTTAAAAGCGCAGGATCAGTTTCATCAACCCCATCTTTAGCGCGCCCTTCTTTTTGTGCAATCCAAATTGAGTGCCCGCTACTGAGTGAATCATAAATATAAGCCGATAACTGAGTCAGCGCTTTTAACATCTCTTTTGGGGCTTTTGCTGAGCGTTTCACAATAAAACTTTTATTTAAACGCATAAGCTCAGTAATGTAAGGAATTTGCAGCAAGTTATCGCCAATCGCAATTCTCACTGTTTTCATTTTATGCTGGAATAAGCCCCAATTAACCAGTGCAGGGTCAAGTACAATATCTCTGTGGTTTGAAACAAAAAGATAGGCTTGATTAGGGTCTAAGTCTTCTAAGCCAGAAAAAGTGACTTTTGAGGTGGTACGTTTTATTAATTTATTTAAGTAATGTGCCACTTCATTTTGTACATCTTCAACCGTTTTAACTTTGCCCCACTTTTTGCGCAACTGATGCTTTATTATAGCGCGTGCTAAAAACCCAACTGCGGATATAAAGCGTGGCAAATTGTATTTTGCAATTACATCAATAAACGCATTATCGTTAATTAATCGCGTTAATGAGGCGGCAACTTCATCGTCATTGTAAGGTCTTATATCTGCGTACTTATCTTCTAATTCAATCATTTACTGCATCTACAAAGTTAAAAACGGCGCGTTAAAACGCCCCGCTGTGTCTGATTTTGATTATAACTCAATCAAAAATACGAAACTAGCAATACTAAAGTTCGATTTACTGAGTTTTCATAGCGTTATAGTTTAACGCCGAGCCAAGCTGTCTTGCTAACAACGCATACGTATAAACTATGGCTATTAATTATTAATTTAAATGGGTAGACCCTACTAACAGCACTTTGTTCAAGTTAACTTAGCAAGGCAGTTGATCATAATAACATGCAAGTTAACCGTCAGTGGGCAGACCACATTTAAATATGGCTCTACAACTGCTAATGTAAACGCAATATGATAAACCCAATAACATTCAAATAGATGATACTCTTTTTATCACAAGCACTTCGCGTACAGGGGTTATTATTCCCTTAACATATACACTATTAGGACACACCGTGAACATAACAATTCTTGATAACGCTACACTGGCAAACACCTCACTTGATTGTATCTCAGCACTGGGAAAGCTTACCGTGCATCAGCTAACTAGCCCAGAGCAAGTGCTAGCACATAGCCAAAATGCAGAGGTGTTAATCACCAATAAAGTAGTGATTAATCGTGACACCATGGCACAATTAACATCACTCAAACTTATTTGTGTTAGTGCCACCGGCACCAATAATGTTGATTTAAATGCCGCGAAAGATTTAGGCATTGCGGTAACCAATGTTGCTGGTTATTCAACCCCCTCGGTTGTGCAGCACACCTTTTCGTTAATTACTAACTTATTAGGCAATACTCATCGCTACCAAGCGGACTGCCAACAAGGCGCATGGCAAAAAAGTGAAATGTTTTGTCGCCTTGATTACAGCTTTAATGACATTCAGGGTAAAACATTAGCCATTATTGGTGGGGGAACTCTGGGCAATGCTGTATCTAAAGTGGCTGAAGCCTTTGGTGCTCATGTCATTGTTGCAGAGCGCAAAGGTGCTGAGTGTCGCCAAGGACGCACGCCTTTTGAAACCGCAATAAAAACAGCGGATATTATCAGCGTACATTGCCCACTTAATGATGAAACGCGTGACTTAATTACGCTTAATGAATTAAAAATGATGAAACCAACTGCGCTTATTATTAACACCGCGCGCGGGGGGATCATTAACGAAGCCGACTTAGCACAAGCCTTAAAAACCAATGTGATTGCTGGTGCAGGTGTTGACGTACTAACCAAAGAGCCTGCTGAGCACAACAATCCACTGGCCAATTACACGGGAGATAACTTACTACTAACCCCACATATAGCGTGGGCCAGTACCGAATCTATTGTGCGCTTGGTTAAAGAAGTGAGTTTAAATATCGCTGCATTTAGCCAACAAGAGTCGCGTAATCGCTTGGTTTAATACCTTTAAATTAAGTTAGTCAAAATAACTAAAAAGTGGCTTTTTAATTTTATTTCTTAAAAAAGCCACTAACTCAAAAATCACTTTAAAAATAAACAATTGATTTTTAAAGATTAAAAAACTGGCCTAGTCTTTGCTCTAAAGTCTGTAATTAATCATCTAGGATAATAAAAAATGAAAAAAACACTTTTAATCGCCGCCCTCACCGCTCCTTTTTTAACTGGCTGTGTTATTGCTGTATCCGATGGCGAAGCGGAAGGTCATTGGGCTGGTAATAGTTCTTCTAGCTGGCAGGCAACACATAAGAATAATCGTGAAATTATTTCAGGCTTGGCAATGGATAGCTCTTATCAGTCGGTATTAAAAACCCTAAAAACACCTGACTTCACCGAATTACTCAAAAAAGAAGAGGATGTTTACCAAGTCTTATTTTATGCAACGCACAGCATCCATTCAGATGGTAAAATGACTAAAGATGAATGCACACCGTTGGTATTTAAAAATGATAAATTAGTTGGTATTGGTGCCTCAGCACTGCAAATGCTGACAAACTAAGTAACTACAGCATTTATTGGGCGCTAATTTGATTGCGCCCTAACTTTTTCGCATTATATAAACCGGAATCAGCTTCTTCTAACAATGCTTTTTCAGTGTAAGCTTGGCTACTCTCACTAGAAGCAATACCGATGCTAATGGTGACGTGTGTAGCGTTTAAAGACGCATTATGTTCAATATTCAAATCATTAACGGCGTTACGTAACTTGTTGGCAAAAGCGATTGCACCTTGCTGATTGGTTTCTGGTAATACGGCCACAAATTCTTCACCGCCGTAACGCGCAACAAAATCACTGCCACGCTCGCATTGCGCGGCTAACGTTTTTGCCACTGTTTTTAAACATTCGTCTCCAGCTCGGTGGCCATAGTAGTCGTTATAACGTTTAAAATGATCAATATCTATGAGTAAAACGCACAAAGGAGAGTAGTTACGCTTACTTCTACGCCACTCTCTTTCTAAGTTCTCATCTAAATAACGTCTATTGGGTATTTCTGTTAAGCCATCAATAGAGGCAAGCATTTCTAGCAAATCATTTTTTTGCTTAATTAATAACTGGTTCCGCACTCTAACTTTCACAATAGCGGCACTAAATGGCTTACCAATATAATCCATTGCGCCGAGCTCTAGCCCCTTTGCCTCATCTTCATGACGGTTGTTTGCAGAGATAAAAATAATAGGAATAGCCTGGCTTATACTGTTCTCTTTTAGCTGTACGAGTACTTCATAACCATTCATACCAGGCATCATGATATCTAAAATGATTAAGTCTACTTGCGTGTGTTTAACAAACGCCAGCGCGTCTTCGCCGCTTGTCACTAAGTAAACATCATGCTCATCGCTTAAGGTTTTTTCTAAAATGATTCGGTTAAGCGCATCGTCATCTACAATTAATATTTTTGCTTTATTTATCATTGCTTACATCTAAAATTTTTATATAAATATGAACTTGTTTTAACTGTATTATCAGCTCTTTAATTGCAGCATTAGCGTTCTTGTCGCCCACTTTTAATAATTGCTCAGTATGTTGAGCACATAATAATAATCGGTTAAACCCTAAGTTTCCTGCTATCCCTTTTAGACTATGCACTAAGCGTACCATTTCAATAGTAGGTATGTCTTTTTGAAGCTCAGCTGAATATGACTCACTTAATACCGCTAACTTAGTAAGCATGCTTTGCAATAGCTTCTCATCATCATTGAACTGTGTCAAAGCGAAGGTTTTATCAAAAAAGCAAGGCTTAGATATGCCTAAATCAGCTATCGATGCAAATAAAATAGGCGCAACCACGGGCTTAGTTAAATGTTTATTCATACCACTATTCAATGAACGTGCAATATCGGCAGGCTCACAATGTGCAGTTAATGCAAAAATAGGCAATTGCTGGGCGTCAAACTGTTGGCGTATTATTTGGGTTGCTTGATAGCCATCAATACCCGGCATTTGAATATCCATTAAAACTAAATCGGGGCGCAATATATTCACCCATTCAACCCCCTGTTTAGCATCACTAGCAGTCACAACATTCACTTCGGCTTTACACAATATACTGCTAATAATGTCGAGATTGAGCGGGTTATCATCTATGGCTAATACTAAGGTTCCCGCTATTTCTTCTTGTGGTTTATCCGCTTTATATTGAGTTACTTTCTTTAACTTTTCAGGGGTTAAACTAAGTAACCGCTGCGCCAATGCACTGCGCGGTAAATACTGGCTAATAAAAGAGTCATTTATTGAAAGCTGATTCGGTTGCGAGTGCTCTATAACGATGAGTGAAATAGTACGAGTATGTAATACTGCTTTTATTGCTGACGTGAGAAAGGCAGGTACGTCATCAGCATCGATTACAATGCTATGCGCTTGTTGCAAACAATCTGGATCAGTTACGACTATTTCAAGAGCTTGATTATTGAAAAAAGGATGCGCGGTAATAACCTGATTAAGCAACTGACTCTTCGCACTGGTGATCAGTAATAGTCTATCTGTAAAGCTTGCTGATTTCTCGGTATCTGTCGCTAAATCAAGCATGAAGTTAAAATGACAGCCATGGCCTTTATCACTACTGAGTGCTATTTCACCTCCCATTAATGCCACACTATGCTTTACAATTGCCAGCCCTAAGCCAACCCCTTGATGCAAGCGAGTAGATGATTCATCACCTTGCGTGAAGGCATCAAATAAACGGCGTTGATCCGCTTGAGCAATCCCCACTCCCGTATCAATAACCTGAAAACAAATACGCTGCTCTATATGGCTCTGGCTCGGCTGTAATGTCATTTTTAATGTCACACTGCCTTTATTGGTAAACTTAACGGCATTGGTAAGTAAGTTACCTAATACTTGTTGCAAACGAATTGTATCGCCGACTAAAAATGGAGAAATTTGCGAGTCTATGTCGATTTTTAGCTGTATCTGTTTTGCTTGGCATAAAGGTAAAATTAAACTTTCGCAGGTATCAATCAAATCAACTAAGCACAATGGCGCTAATTGCAGCGTTGCTTCTTTACTTTCAACACGGGCAAAATCAAGCATACTATTTAGCATCTGCAACAAATTATTGGCCGCATATTTTGCTTGGCTAGTTTGTTGAATTTGCCGCTGTGTTAACCCGTGCTCTGCGAGCATATCCAATAATCCCAACACGGCATTGAGGGGGGTGCGTATTTCGTGGCTTAAATTAGCAATAAAACGGCTTTTAGCTAACGTGGCACGCTCTGCATCATCTTTGGCTTTGGTAAGTTCTGTAACATCTTGAATATGAATAACATAATAAAGCGGCTGACTATTTTCATTCCAAATTAACGACATACTCAACTGTAACCAGGCATTTAATTGGGTATGAGCCAAGGTTAAGTGAAACACCCTTTTTTTATTATTTAATAATTGCTGTAGTAATGCTTCAAGCTCCTGCCATTGTGTATTATTAAAAAGCGCATAAAAAGGATTATCGGTTAATTTATCATGCTTGGAAAATAATTTTCGTGCGGCTTTGTTTACTTGTAAAATAGCGTACTCAAGCGAGAGTAAAAACACCCCATTTGCGGCAAATTCAATTGCGCTTCTAAATATAGATTCAGACTCTTTTAATGCATACAAAGTATGTTGTTGTTCTGTAATATCACGGCCAACCCCCATAGTTCCTAATAATTGCTGCTGTTCATTGTAAAAGGGAGCAATGGTTAACTGATAAGTTCGCTCAGCAACATCTATGCGCTGCTGAATTTGCATTTTATGCTGTAATACTTGATATTCCAGCAAACTAATTTGTTCATACTCGTTACTTATGTTGTGTATTTGCTGCCCAAGGAGTTCACCTTGAGTTTTTCCAATAAACAACTCAAACGCTTTATTACAGCCTAAAAAAATGCCTTCTGTATTTTTAAAATAAATAAAATCAGGCACGCTATTAAGTACTGTGTTTAATAACGCTAAATGACGCTCTTTTGCTTGGTCGCTATGTTTTAGCTTTTGCGATTGTTGCCGTACTTGATCATCTAACTTTTGATTAGCATTTTGCAAAGAAATAACTAAATGCTCATTTTTCGCAAAAATAGCTTTTACCCGAGCAAACCAAGGTTGCCAGTTTAACGGTATTTGGTAATTTAAATACCCGCTATTGTCATCGTTATGATGCTCTAAATAACGCATCAACTCGGTCATGGGTTTGATAAATATACGTTTGCTTAACCAAAAAAAGATGTAAAACATCAAACATAAAAATAAGGCTAACGAAATAAACTCTATCAATACTTCATACACAATACCGCTTGAGAGAGTGTGCTTGTCAGCAAGAAACGCCAGATGAATAGGGTTCTTTTTTGAAGGCTGAATTAAAAATAATGAGTCTGCTCGCGCATTACTCTTTTGTGAGGGGCTATTAATATTAGGCCAATAGGTCGATAACTTTATGGCTTGATTAATTGGCTGTTGTGAACTGGCAATAATTTCATTCTCTTGGTTGATAAAAACATACTCGCCTTGCTTTGAGGTTATTTTTTTCAACCAACTAGAAATAGCCTGTAAGTCATATATTAAAACAATATAATCTGAGGAGTTAAGCTCTCTCTGTCGGCCAACTGCAAAATATGCGTTATTGTCTACTTTAATAACGGCACTTGAAGTGAGTTTGTTCGCTGAAGGTAAAGGTTTAAAGTCGCCATTAAGTACCTGCGTTAAAATATAACTTTGTGTATTGTTACGCCGAGCTAAATAAGCAAAGCCGCGCTCATCAACATAGGCTACAGAATGCAACGACGAAAGCAGCGCTAAAGCAGTATTGAAAGACGGAGCCAGCGACATGACTTTTTGCCAGCGTAATAATGCCTGTTCGGAATAGCTGAATTGGCCTTTTCCTACTATTTCGCCATTAAAATGTGCTATCTGGCTATAATAATAATGCTCGTATTGATTAATGTTTTTTGTGAAGGCCTGATTCGCTGGTTGTGGGGCGTGTTTGTCATACATAATAAACATCGCATTAAGTAAATCGTCCATGGCTTGCATATCATGGTCAAGCTGCGCCGATAACGCACTAAAATCGGTGGTCTTTTTTGTTATTGCACGATCCATTTTTATATCATAAAAATGCAAACACAAAAAAGAGGCCACCAATAAAGGGATTGCTAACGCCACAAAAACAGAGCGATGATAATGTTTTAGCGGTAAAAAATTCAACGACCTACCTAATTATTAGCTCAAAAATCAAACTGTAGACTATAGAGCCAAGATGTTAAGCGCAAGTTATAAATTTTCCTCGGCGAACGAAGCCAGTCGACTGCGTACTACCCCATTAAGATTTACGGTAGCACCACCTTCAAAATGTTTAAACCGCTCTACAATATAGGTAAGCCCCGAAGTAACCGCCGTTAAATAATTACTGTCTATTTGTGCCAAATTCCCAGTACAAATTAATTTTGTTCCTTCTCCGCAGCGGGTAATAATGGTTTTTAGCTGAGAAGCTGTTAAGTTTTGGCTTTCATCTAAAATCACCCCCGAACTGATACCATACTATCATACCTAAAAGAACCTTGAATAAAAAAGTTTTTACAAATAAGATTTACCCAGAGGTGAATAAGCATGATTGCATCAACTACAACAAAATCTAAAATTATTAATAAACCTGTCAATTTTGGAAAAGGAATGTATTTTCACCTGGATAAAGCAGGAGAATAAATAACGTCAGATCTAGTACACCGGTAGTGATTAGTAATAGCTTCAACACTTATTAGTTAAATTACTAAGAAGTGCTTTACTCATTTAAATACATCTCAGCCATATCGTCCAGTTTAGCTTTTACTTCTTTCCAGTTTGGCATTACTTGGGTTAATAAGCGCCAGAAGCGCTCGCTGTGATTGTGTTCTGCAATATGGCAAAGCTCGTGCAGTATCACGTAATCAATACATTCTTTCGGGGCTTTAACTAGGTGGGGGTTGAGCATCAAGTTACCTTTGGTAGAGCAGCTTCCCCATTGCTTTTTCATTGCCATCACACGAAAAGACGGAATGCCTGTTACCCATGTGGTCTTAGGAAGTAGTTCGGCTAGTCGCTCATGGAAAATAGCTTTTGCTTTATGCTGATACCATTTATCGATTAGCGGTTTAATTTTCGCAGCGCGGCTACCTTGACTATCCGGGGCAGTATCTTTGCTTATTTCATACTTGAGTGTGACGTTTAATTTACCACGGCTGAGCTTCACACTGGGCACTTGCTCAGCATCAACAATGATCTTGAGTACATAGCGCTTTCCCAAATAAAATTGGGTTTCGCCACTTACATAACGCTTATGCAATACCGTATCTTTTTGCTTTGCAAAGTCATTAATACTTTGCCATATCCATCTTGCACGCTTATGCATGGCATCAACAATAGCGTCTTCGCTTGTATCATGAGGCACAGTCGCAACAACACGCTGATCAGGATGAACCTTAATAATTACTTTACGTGCTGTTTGTTTAGCGTTATCAGCAGGCTTTGTTTTACGAATAACGTCATAGCGAATGGTGTCGTTACCATAAATAAAAACTCCGTGTTCGTTGGTTGTTGCGCTGCTTGCTTCAGAATGAATAGCAGCGGCTACCGTTTTTTGTGTCACTTACATTAGCCTCTAGCTATGCCTAATCGGGTTATCTTTAACACTTCTTCAATCAGTTTTTGTGCGTTATCAAGGCCAAGCTCAGTAAACAGTATGGGTAATAATTTCATGTGAATGGCATTTTCAATTTCCGCTGGATTAATTGAATACTCAGCAACCGCGTCATTTACGACGGCATCAATATCAAAAGCAAGCGCTACCAATTTCTCATTATCCAGTGCCTTTTCAGTTAAAAATGCACTATCGAATAAATGTTTGAACAGGCCAAAATAGGCTTGGGCATGTTTGTTTAACTTGCCTGCGTCATCCATAAAGTCATTGGGAACATCAGCCACTTTGCGGTCTTTTACTTCTTGCTCAAAATCAGCGAACAATATGTACTGCTTTACTGGCGCATCAAACATCGCTTTGGCATCTTCAATGGCCTTTTTAAGCATCTTAGAAAAATATTCCTGCGCATACGGATCGTCTGCTAAGTCTTGCTCAATCATCTTAGTGATTCGGCCAGTGATTTTATCTGTTTGGTTACGAGCTTCGTCATCGCTCATATCCTGCGGCTTAACGTCTTTGCCTAAATTACCGACTAAATACGCCCCGTCAGGTTCTTTTACTTCAATACCCGCTATGTGTTTATCGAGCAAGCTACGGATATCTTCAGCATATTCATCATAATTAATGGTTTCGTCGGCATCCTCACGCACTTGTTTACGCAAATCGACAAAGGCTTTTAGGTCACGTTTGTATAAGTCACGTTTGTTATCGAATGACTTATCTTCAAAGTAGGTGGCAGATTGTAGCGCTACTTTCATACAGTTTGAAAATGCAGTGAGTATAGAGTAAAAGTCATCACGCTTTTTAAGGTTGGTGTCGGTAAGCTTACCATCAACCTCATGCACCTTTGGCGCTAACGCTTGGCGAAGTGCTGGGCCATCTTGCTTGTTTTTAACACCATCGAATATCGCCCATAAATCACCGTGTAATCCTGGGAGTTTTTTATACTCGGTGTCCATGCTGTTGTACAACCCTTTTAGGTCGTCTATATCAAAGCCGCCTTGAGTTCGCTCCGCAAGGTCTTGGTACTTTTCAATGGTGGTATCAAGCTCTTTTAAAATTCCACGGTAATCAATTAAGTAACCAAACTGCTTTTTGCTATGTAAACGATTTACACGGGCAATGGCTTGAATCAGGTTATGTTCTTTTAGAGGTTTATCAATGTAAAGTACCGTATTCTTTGGCTCGTCAAAGCCCGTTAGCAGTTTATCAACCACTATCATGATGTCTGGGCCGTCATCTCTGCCAAAGTCTTCAATAATGGCTTTGGTGTAGGCTTTTTCGTCCATTTTATCAACATTGGCTTTCCACCAATTTTGTACAATGTCTTTGCTTTCTTGATCAACTACATCATGTCCCTCACGCGTGTCAGGAGCCGACATTGCAACAACTGATGTTACTGTGCCAATTTTATCTAATGCCTCTTTGTAGCGTATTGCAGAGGCTTTAGAGTCACAAGCTAGCTGGCCTTTTAAACCTTGGTGTTTAAAATTTTGAAAATGGTCGGCAATATCATAAGCAATTAACATAATGCGATCGGCTGTTTGATATATTTGACCTTTTTGCGAAAACTTTCTTTTTAAATCTGTTTTCTGTTTGTCGCTCAGCTTACTGGTGCTGCGATCAAACCATGCATCAATCGCTTTATCGTTAACGTTTAGCTCAGGAATACGTTCTTCATACAAAAGTGGGGTTACGGTTTTATCTTCAACCGCTTGCTGCATCGTGTAAGAGTGAATGATTTTACCGAACTTGTTTTCGGTCTTATCGTCTTTTAATAGCGGCGTACCTGTAAAGGCGATAAAAGCAGCTTTAGGCAGGGTTTGCTGCATACGGATATTATTTTCACCGTTTTGGCTGCGGTGGCCTTCATCCACTAACACAATAATATTAGGGCTATCGTTGTAACAGTCTTTGTGTTTTATGGCAGAGCCGAACTTATTAATGATCGAGAAAATAACGCGTTCGTTACCTTGACCAATTTGCTCGGCCAAACGCTTACCCGTGGTCGCCATAGCATCTTTTTTATCGCGGTCGGTCAGTACACCACCCGAAGCAAAAGTACGGCTAAGCTGGTCTTCTAAATCCACTCGGTCAGTCACAATAATTACGCGGCACTGCGCAAGTTCTTCAAGCCAAATAAGCGCTTTTGATAAAAACACCATAGTAAACGATTTACCACTGCCCGTAGTATGCCAAATAACACCGCCTTGACGTGCGCCAGCGCCGCGAGCGGAAGAAGAGTCATCAAATGTATTAATTCGCTCAATAAGTGCTTTTATACCAAACACCTGCTGATAACGCGCAACAATCTTGCCTGCTTTTTTATCAAACAAAGTAAACAGGCGGGTCATATCCAGTAGGCGTTCAGGGCGTAATAAACTTACAATCAGCCTGTCTTGGTCGGTTACCGTCAGTTCACCTGCGGCAATAAGTGACTGGTAATCTGTTTTATCTTTTGCAGGGCGATGACTAAAGAGCGCATTTAATTGCTCATCACGCAGCGTATGGTTTTTAAGCCTAACAAATTCTGCTTCAGGGATACCTAAATAAGAGTGCTCTTCTTTCCACTTTGCCCAAAACTTCTCAGGGGTGCCGCATGTTGCATACAAGCCCTCATGTCCATTTATGGCTAACAGTAACTGGCTATAGGCATATAAATGCGGTATTTCATCCTGCTTTTGGTTACGAATATGTTGGGAGATTGCTGCAAAGTTGGTCGATTTACCTTCCTTGTTTGAATCGGGGCGTTTTGCCTCAATCACCACTAATGGCAAACCATTTACAAAACACACAATGTCTGGTCTGCGGTTGCCTGTACCCTCGGCATTTTGTACTACTAATTCTTCGGTACAATGAAACGCATTGCTATCAATATTATGCCAATCAATCAGCTTAATGGTGGGCGAGGCTTTTTTACCCTCAATAAATTCAGTCACGCTCACGCCATACATTAGCGCATCATAAATTTTCTCGTTAGCGGCTTTTAGCCCTAGGTTCATGGCAGGATTCAGCTCATGCATTACCTTATCAATGGCCGCTTCTGAGAGCGTATGCTGCTTACCCGCAAACGAAAAAGTCTGCTTTGCTAAAAATGCACGCATTACAGGTAACAACACCACCTGATGGGTGCTTTTTTTGTTACCTGCTAACGTGTTCCCGCGAAGGGCTTCACACTCACTTGGTGGAATAAACGTGTAGCCTAAGTTAGTCAGCAACGTGAGCGCAGGAATTTTTGCGCTAAATTCTTCTTGAAACTTAATGGTTGTCATTGTGCCTAATCATCCTTAATTTGCATCGCCTACTAAGTTAGGTTTTTGCGAATAACTTACATGTATTTGGTCATCACTTAACGTTATTTCCAAGTAACCCAAAAAGTTAGGCCAATCTTGAAGCGTTAATCGTTTGTCTCCAATACGAGCCGCTAAGGTGGCTAATATGGTGTCGTGAGTAACCCATAAATGCACTCCATCTGCTGAGTTACTTAACAGCTCTTTAATATCACTAAAAATACGTGCTACCGAATCGTTTAAGTCATAAAAACCATCCCATGATTCAGTACCCGAAAGCAAATGTAAATTTACGGCTTCATGACCTTTTTTCAGCCAATGTTGCCAAGCTAAGTCACCATCTTTAATAATAAAACCAGGGTCACCTAATAAGCGGCACTGCTCTATATCATCAAGTTTAAAATGAGTGGCCTGAGCTATTAGTTCGGCTGTTTGAACACATCGGCCAATAGGGCTGGTTTTAATACTCAATACTTGACCGTTTATTAGCGAAGCAAATAATTTACTCTGCTCAATACCTTCATCCGTCAGCATTACATCATTACCCACAGTGTTAGGTAAAATATCGGGCCGAGCAGCATGTCTTACAATGAGTATTCTTTTCATTTATTTATGTCCGTATTAACTTCATTACAGTTACTAAGCCATCTTTCTTAATAACCGAATCAATGCAAAGCCCTGCTTTTTTAAATAGCGCTTCAAATTGGCCTTGCGTCCTTTCTTGTCCACCTGTCACTGTAAGTAAATGTAAATCGCAGAGAGAGCCACCAAAACTGTACTCATCAAGTAACATTTCAAACACATAAATCGCACCATTATTTTGTAATGTGTCCGCTGCATTTAAAAGAATTTGCAAAGCATCGGTATCATTCCAGTCATGAAGCACACGCGCCAATATTATTTTGTCTACTTTAGTGGGCCATGTTTTAAAAAGGTCAAAGGCTATCTTATTACTAAAGTCGCTAGAATCAACAACACCTTCAAGGTCACCCAAAATCACATTTGAAGAGGGGAACTTATCAAGAACAAGCTGTGCTAATAAACCATTGCCTCCCGCAGCATCAAAAACAACATCGCCTTTTTCAATATCTAAATAACAAACAAGTTCTTCATAGTCTTTTAATGCGTAGCTACGCAGCATTTTGTGATGCCTTTGAGTATGCTCCTCTGACAAACTCACTTGTTTAAAAATGTCATCAGTTTTAATGTCTTCTTGCATTAATTGCGTGAGGTTATGCCATCTTTGCATTAACTCACCACGATACTCTATCGCAGCGCTGGCAAGCGATATAGCATGGCTTGTATTTAAAAAAGCCCCTTTGGGTAATACATGCCAAATGTGTTGTTCACATTTTACCAACCCCAACTCACCTAGGGCATTAAGCAGGCGAGTTAACCGTTTTTCTAATGTGTTTGTTTGTATGGCTAATTGAGCTGTGTTGTTAGGTAAGTAGTCAAATACTTTTAAATCAGCGGCGGCCGCAATAGTAAAAGTTCGCCAGTAACCAACCATATCAGCAGATAAAGCTCCAAAGTCATCGTTATTTGCAGCTCTAAGCTCTCTAACCACATCGCCTTGTTCGTTAATTATTTGCAGTGCGCCAAAATGCGTTTCAACGCGCGAAAACCCATTATAAAACGGCTCAACACTTGCGTAGCGCTGTGTGTAAATAGATTTGCCGCTTTTATCAATGTGATGCCAACCATCATCACTTTTTGCTCTTGCAAACCCCTTATGAAAAACATCCAGGTCTAAAAACCAATGAGAATGAATAAACCGACCTTGCTTATCAATGTGCGTACTCAGGCCATTTTCAGCTTGAGCAACGGCAATGCCTTCTCTAAAGTCGCCACAGTAATACCACTTATTTTCGTAAAGAGGTTGACCTAATTTATCAATATGAAAGTAAAAACCGTCCTTATCACATACAACAGCAATACTTTGTTGATAATTACCAGCAAAGGCATAACGCTGTGCATAAGCAGCAAAACCATTTGGTAATATATGAAACCAATCATCGTTCTCTACTACAGCAGCTAAGCCACAGTAAAAACCAAAAGTACGATTAAATTTGTGCGGGTAAATTGCTTCGCCTGTTTCGTTTATGTGCCACGCTTGGCTATTTAAACAAACAGGTGCAACTTGATAGGCGTTGTCTATGTCATGAAATGATAAAACTTCATCAAAGCGTGCAGGGTAAGCTGGGGTGCCATCATCAAGAGTGTGGTATCTACCATCATCTGAAACAGAGAGTTTAGCTAATATACTCATTAAACGCGCCTCATAGTGCACTGCTTACACAAAGGGTGATCTTGATATGTATTCATCAACTCAACATACTGCTCACTCTGTGCTAACTCTGAGAGTGACGACTCGGCAACCGAGCCAAATTCCCCTAATGATTTACGCTCTTGATCAGGCGCACAACACACATTAAAACGACCCGATGGATCAATCCAAATCTCTTTACCTAAAAATGGGCAGCGGCCATTCGGTGCTATATCGTTTAAATTATCTATGTGTAGCTCAGAAAAGTTATCCAGTTTAAAAGGTTTTATTGCGGTTTTATTATGCAATTCCACACGCTCATGGCAATACTTAACTATTTGATTCCAACGCTCTGCAAACACAATATCGTTACGTAAATTTTCAGTCGCTATTTCATCAAAGTGCGCCCATAACTGGTGACCCTTTATGCGGTCAAACCCTAGTGCAATAGCAAGGTCAACCATTTGAGGAATTTCCTCTAAGTTGCTGCGTAAGAACGTTAACTGCATTGTTATTGAACAGTAATGACGCTCGGCCCAGCTGTCTCTAACGGCAATAAAGCGTTTCGCATTTTCAATATGTTCGCTTAATTGAGCACCAAGCATAATGTTACTGTGGGTGGCGTCGGTAGCCCCATTCCACGAAATTTTTACATCACTACCAATAGGCACAATACGATTAGCCCAGTATTCAACATTGTGGTGTTTATCGGGGCTTGGGAAGGTGCCATTAGTGGTTAAATTTAACGATAAACCCAACTCATGGCATAAATCTAAAAACACATCAAAATGCGGATAAAGTAATGGTTCTCCCATTGTTGAGGGGATCACTTCTTTAATGCCCATTGCAGCCGCATCGCGGATCACCTGCTCAAGCATCACTCTATCCATATTAGGGCGCAATCGTCCTTGTTGCTTACGCAATTTAGGGCTATCAGAATAAGGCGAATGATCCTCACACATAACACAGTTTAAATTACAGGTATCAGGGTTAGTGTCTAAGGTAATGCGCCAAAAATCGGTTTCCCTCACTGCATTAACTCCTTGTAGCAAGCCTCTAAATCAATAATATGTTGGTCTATGCATGGAATTTCTCCATCGTCACTAAATGCGTAACCCTTTTCTCCAAGTTGCTTTGCATACTGTGGGTCGTCAACAAACACCTGCATTTTTTCTGCTAGTGCATCAACATTTCTATGCTCATAGGTCAGCCCATTTACGCCATCTATAACGTACTCCCCCATACCGCCATCGTTAGCTGTAATCACAGGTACTCTAGACTGTTGCGCTTCATGTATTACAAGCGGAGAATTCTCAACCCAAACCGAAGGCGTCACAATCGCATCGGTTTTGCTAAATACATCAACAGCTATGTGCTGGTTTTTATACTCTGGCATCCATTGAATACTGTTTTGCTTTTCGGGTGGCAACGTGGCTGCAATGGCACGCAATGCACGTGAATCTTGCCCTCTATCGCGGCCCCAAATACGTAAAATGGCATCGCCTTTTATTTTGCCAAATGCCTCAATTAACTGGTGAATACCCTTAGCCGGAATATGCGTACCAATGTACCCAAAAGTAAAAGGTTCATCTTCATTACGTACACGACCTAACATACGAAAACGATCAAAACCGTAATCTAAGTAAATGCTTTTATCGGTTGGCAAGCCAAAGTCTTTTTCGTAACGGTTTTTTAAATATTTGGCAGGAGAAATAAACAGGTCAACCTGCTCAACAACCTCTTTTACGTGGCGCATTCTGCGTTCAACCCAGTTTTCCCAATAAGCAATATCTTGGTCTAGCTCTTCTTTATCACCCGAAAAGTAACGGGCGTAACATTGTGTGGCACACTTTTTATTTTCTTGTCCATCACATGCAGCCCAAAGGTTATCGTCAGCAGAATGCATTTGCATAAACTGCCCACGCGGGCACATCAACCAGTAATCGTGCAACGTATAAACAACAGGAATATTGCGTTTTTTGGCTTCAAACACCAAAGAGGTCGATAAATGATTTAAATGGCCAATATGCACAATATCAGGGCAATACTCATCTAATAATTCGGCAAATTTCTGGTCAATAATCGCTAAGCGATATCTATCTCTGTGGCGTGGGTTATTAACAAGGTGTAATGCAATTTCAGGCACATCAGCATCGTGGCTAATTCTTATGTCGCCATCTGGTCTGAATGCATCTTCTTCACGGGTAAATACACGAACTTCGTGGCCTTTTTTAACCAATCCATGACAAATAGTTTGTGAATAAACTTCCGAACCCGCGTTATACAACATAGGGTAGCCATGTATTACTTTTAATATTTTCACGAATGCGCTCCTAATTTTAATTTTTTATTATATGCGTCAACTAACCTTGCAATCCCTTGTTCAGGCAAAACACTCGCGTGCCAATCTAGTAGCGATTTAGCACGAGACGGGTCGCCAATAAAGCGAGCCACATCGTAATCACGAGACGCCGCTTCAATAATGGTTGAAGAGCTATTGGCGGCCTTAATAGCCATTTGTGCGGCTTCTTTTAAGGTTGTGCCATGCCCGGGTAATAAATGAATGGGTGGCAATTGTTTTTCACCTTCACCCAGCAATGTTATGGCTTTGAGTAAACCCGCTACGGTGTCATCTACATGGGTAAAATCAAATAAATGCTCAAAGCCATCAACCCGTAAATCAACGCCTAAGGCGGCATTTCTGCTAAATGCAGGTAATACTCTATCTTCATGATCAAGCGTGCAGCCATACACGTTAGCTAACCTTACAATAGCGGTATTAATACCTGCACTTCGTGCGCTTAGAGCGGCACCTTCCATGTAAAGCTTAGAGCGACCATAAATGTTAACGGGTACTAAAGGCATGGTTTCTGTGACGGGTAAAATTTTTGGTTCGCCATAAACCTCGCGGCTACTGGCAACCAGTACCCAAGGCTTATGTGTACTGTTTGCCGCTAATTTAAGAAGTTGTTCACTAGCCAATGCATTAGTTTGCC
The DNA here is from genome assembly GCF_001661605.1 of Pseudoalteromonas sp. MQS005. Classification (NCBI taxonomy): domain Bacteria; kingdom Pseudomonadati; phylum Pseudomonadota; class Gammaproteobacteria; order Alteromonadales; family Pseudoalteromonadaceae; genus Pseudoalteromonas; species Pseudoalteromonas sp. MQS005. The sequence goes on from NZ_LYRQ01000027.1 coordinate 38,058, forward strand.
AGCACTTTTCAGGGTCATTCTGCGCCCACAAAACGCGCGAAACAGCCGCTAAATGTATTACGCCACAGCATTCATTGAGTGCTTGGCTTAACTGCCATGTATTACAAATATCACCTGTTCCATCAGCAATATCAAAACCAACTACTTCATAACCTAGTTGAGATAATAGGGGAGATAAATGACGGCCAATCAACCCTAAGTGGCCTGTCATTAAAATTTTATTCATTAATTCTTAATCCTTTACTGCCTAATTAATATTACTTGCCTGCTCATTGGCTGATTCTAGTGTACGACCTTGATGATCGTGCAGTGTAATTCCTTGCTCGGTTTTCCAGTCTACCCAACCATTAGAACTGGCTAATAGCAAAAACATCGAAGCACCGCTTGGTGTAGGGAATAAATAATCACGTTGAAATACAAAGCGACCATTGTGCTCTGTGATTACACCTTTAGCTAGCAGCTGGTCCCGCTTATCATAAAATCGTTGCTCTGTTTTGCGCTTGGTGGTCATCGGGGCTGATGAGCCTTTCAATACCACCATACCCTCGTTGGTATAAATGCCCTTAGCATCAACGCCAGTGCGACTGCATAAAAAGACCTGTTCGGTTTTGGTTGGTGATGCTTCTGTCAGTGGTTCAAAAATGGGGTAGCCAAGGGTGGCTAACAACAAGCTACCAATTTCGTGAATTTCATCACAATCAGCTTTAAGCGGAATAGGTGTGTAAGGCTTTTGCCCACCGTTACCATTGAGTAGTTCATAACGCTGGCAATTTTTTGCTTTTTCTATCGATAGCGATTCTAAATACAGCACATGGGTTTGGGTTAAGTTATTGGTGAGCGACACCAAAACTAATGCTCGCTCCCAGTCTTTTTTCTCGTCTTTGTAGTGCTGCATCAAACGGTTGCCCACATCGCCCGACTGACCTATATACAATTCATCTTTGCTATCGCCAGAGACTAAAAAATACAACCCTACCTGTTTAGCTTCTGGCATTTTTACAAATTCAGCAATATCACTGCGCGGCACTTCAATTAAACGAATAATCGAAGTGGTTTGCTCGGCAATGCGAATACCCGCAGGGTCGCCCGTAGGTAAAAATATCTGAATGGTACGAGGGCGCTTTTGAGCAATCATGCCAGCGCCTCATCATCCACTTTCACTCTGCGTTTACCCGTTAATAACTGCTGCATCAGTGCTTTCTTTTCTTGCTTTAAATCGGCATGTTGTTGTTCTAAAAGTTCGATTTCTTTATCGGCGTTTGATAACACAGTTGCTATTTTTTTCTGTTCATCAATATTTTTAGGAATATTAAATACAAACTTACGCAAATTTCCAACAAGCACATTTGGTTGGGAGGATGATGTATTGAATTTTAAAATTTGTTTGTAAGACTCAACACTCAATAGCAGGTAAGTAAGAAATAAAGGCGTAATCAAATTCTTAGGTGTAATTTTCGCTATGTTTTGATTAATGTGATAGCAATCATTTTCTCTTATTAAACAAGCTTTGCCAATACTTCCAACGCAGGGGAAAACTATGTCTCCAACATTTAATTTTGATCTAATAAGTTTCAGAGAGAGCTCTTTAGTAATTCGCTCTACGTTGTTTAAAACTAGCTTATTATTGCCAATATTAAACCCTCTCAGAGCAGTAATTTCGCCTTTAGGGTCTGTTTCCCAAACATCCGAGTATTCAGCTCCAGCAAGGCGAGTGATTACACTCAATTCGTCCATAGAAAGCTCTTCCCATTCCACCTCAAACGGTTTACCTGAATCATCAAGTAGGCGTTTTTTACCTGTGAGCAGTTGTTGCATGAGGACTTTTTTCTGCTGTTTGCTGTTATCGATTAGGCGCTCGGTGGTGCTAATCGCTTTATCCCAAGTTCCAAGGATAGAGGCGATTTTGCGTTGTTCTGGGAGCGGAGGAACCAATAATGGCAATTTTTCCAGAGTCGCTTTATTTAACTTAAATCGACCCGCTCCTTGTCTCGAAAGAAAGTTCGTAATATTGCGGTGCTTGAAAAAAATATAAAACCACTCAGAATCACATGTCTGTGAGCTTTCTATAATATGAGCATGGTTGTTGACGGTACATTTCCCACTGATGAATTGAGTTTGTTTCATTGATGAGTATTTTAAGAAATGGTCACCATCCTCCCCAATCAATGCGTATATTCCATCTTGCTCATAATCAGAAATATAATCTTGAATCTTAGTAGGCCCATAATAAGGATAGTTTCCTTGGATAGTTGAGCGAACCTCTTGGCTAATCGGCTTTCTAAAATTGTTTTTAATTTTTAGCGCTTTTCCGACCTTATCCAGCTTCCATCCTTCGGGTATAAAGGATACTTGAGCTTGAATCAATTCAAGTTTTGTGTGCTCATTATTCACCATAACCCAACTCCTTTAAGTAGCCTTCCATCTCTGCTTCAAGGGTTTGCAGCTCACTTTTAAGCTGTACACGCTCAGTGCGTACTGCTACTAAATCAATCACAGCTTCTTCTTCAAAGGTATCAACGTAACGCGGAATGTTTAGGTTAAAGTCGTTTTCGGCAATTTCGTCAAAGCTTGCTAGGTATGAGTATTTATCGGTAGTTTCACGCGCTTTGTAGATGTCGATGACTTTTTGAATGTTGTCTGGCGTTAACTGGTTTTGGTTTTTACCTGATTTGAACTCACGGCTTGCATCAATAAACAGCACATTGTTGTCAGTTTTTTGTTTTTTGAATATAAGGATTGCCGCTGGGATACCTGTGCCAAAAAACAGCTTTTCAGGTAGTCCAATGACAGTATCAAGGAGGTTCTCTTCAATCAACTGCTGTCGTATTTTACCTTCACTGGATGCACGGAATAGCACGCCATGTGGCACAACTACCGCCATACGGCCAGTGTCTGGTTTTAGCGTTTCAATCATGTGGCTGATAAACGCATAATCACCTTTGGTTTTAGGTGGTACACCACGGCGAAAACGTCCGTAAGGGTCGCTACTGGCATCATCATGCCCCCATTTATCTAATGAAAATGGCGGATTTGCCGTCACTACATCAAAGTGCAATAAGCCGTTGCCGTCTTTATCAAGCAGCAGTGGGTTACGAATGGTGTCGCCCCATTCAATACGGTGGTTGTCTTCACCGTGTAGGAACATATTCATTTTAGCTAATGCCCATGTAGAGCCAATGGCTTCTTGCCCAAATAATGCGTATTTTTTAGAGTCTGAGTTTTTACGTACCATAGCGCCACACTTTAATAGCAGCGAGCCACTGCCCGTACACGGGTCACATATTTGGTCGCCCTCAACGGGTTCTAAAACTGTTGATAAAAGGGTTGAGACTTCAGGTGGGGTGTAGTATTCGCCAGCGGTAGCGCCACTGCCTGCCGCAAAGTGTTTAATAAGGTATTCATAGGCGTTACCGATAATATCTAAGCTGCCTACACGCTCTGTGCTTAGGTTTAAAATGTCTTTACCAAAGTCTTCAAGTAAGTGGCGCAGTAAATCGTTTTTTTGTTTTTCTTGACCTAAGCGGTCGGTGTTAAAGCTGATGTCTTGGAATACGTTTTTAAGCTTGCTGCCGTTTGCTTCTTCTAGTGCATGAAGGGCTTTATCAATGCGCTCGCCATTACCTGCTTCATAACGTTTTTCGTATAAATCCCAAAAACTCGCGCCTTCTGGTAACACAAAACGCTGCTTAGACATCATGGCGTGGATTAAGTCAGGGTTGTCACCATACTGAGCAATCAGCTTATTGTATTCGTCTTTGTATACATCAGAGATGTATTTTAAAAACAGCATGGTGAGGATGAAGTCTTTATAGGTATCGGCACTGATCACACCGCGGAAGGTGTCGCAGGCGTTCCACACCGCTTTATTAATATCGTCCTGATTGATTTGGTTGGTTGTGGTCATATTTTTTAGTCCTTGTTATTAATTTGTTCAATCTGATTTGTATCAGTCAATGCTTTCAAGTGCATGAGCGACAACGGTTTTAAGCCGTATATTGCAATGTGTTATTGGCCTGGCGCTATAGAAAAGTCGATTAAATCAACCAAGCTATTTTTATTTTTTAAATGTAATTGGTACTCACCACTAGTTAATGTTGCCTCATTAGTACAATCAACATTCCACTGTCGGAGTAAATACTCTGCTAATGCTGCTCTGACTTTTAGTGTGAGTACACCATCAATCATGCCATAATCCATTTCAATTGCTCTGCTATGAATGAGCTTTGGGTGTGGTACTAATTGCAATTCACATAAGGTATTCCATGCTGTGTCTCTATCAGCTAATTCATTATTTTTTGGTGTTTCTGTAATTAATTCGACGCGCTCAAATCGTGTGCAGACAAAGTCTCTAAACTCACCACTTTTTCGATCGTAAGCGCGCACATGCCAGCGGTGCCCATTATTAACAATGGCATGAGGTACTAGCTCTCGTTGAGTTGTGCCACTGGTTAGCGACTCATACTGGCACTTAATTGCAGAGTGTGTATAAATTGCTCTTACGATAGCCGAAACAACGTTCGGCTTAGGGTGAACTAATCGAATTGCGTCAAAACATACCTCAGAGCGTTCTTGTGGCAACGAGAAGCCATCACCAAAGCCTTTTGCTAATGTATTAAGCACAAATTCAGGGTTATGATTAAAAACAGCTCTGAAGCCCTCTGAGCGAATATAGCGCTTATTCTCGTGCATCAGCACCGCATTGCCTGGTGCTAATTCTTTATATAGCGCTAAGTCGCGCGTACATGAAGCTAAACCAGTTTTAAATTTTTGGATAAGGTCGGCTCTTGCTATTTGACCAAAAAACTCAAGGCTAAAGTCAATAAAAGCAAGGCGCTCGCGTTGTGAATGGGTCAAATTTTCTAGCTTCATAGTCTAATAAAACCAAGTTTTAATCACAGTACATTAGCCGAAATAGAACAAAGGAGCAATCAATATGATGAAATCATTTTGATTGCTCCTTTGTTTGTGCACCTCTTAAAAAAACGACGGATAGCTTACAGTTAATCAAAATACTCAAATTTGAATTAGGCTTATAACCTGGAAGCATATATGAATATCGAGTGTGAGCCAAAAGCCAAGAGAGAAACTTAAGGTCGCATTTGTGACATCAAATTTAATTAGGGCGAATTGGCTATAATTAAAATACTAAAATGATACTATCAGTATAGATAAGTATCTTAATCCCAATAAAATTCATCACATCTACACAAAAACTTAAAGACGCTTTAATGCGTGCGGATGAACTTTGTAATTAAGCCATTGAAGAACCATATGTAGCCTGTTCGAGGGAAATAAATCGTAAGAAGCTAGATAAGAAAAAGCAGATGGTTCACAACAATGATTCCCACTCAAATTCAAATGTGTGACTTATTTGATAAACGTATTTGCAAACGTATTTGAAAAGATGTCATGCGAGCTGGTGAAATTTTAACGAGAGCCAGAATTGTTCAGCATAAAATTGGCACCCCAGTGATGTTTGAAATCATCGCTCACACCCGCTAGTCATTGCTCGAATGGATTACTCTCGTAAATTGAAAATATAATGATTATTTATTTCCTTCACGCAAGCATTCGGTGCCGCATCTTGGCACCCGTGCTTATAACAGGTTGGTACATAAATGGGTAAGCTCGATTGGTCTTGATAGTAGCCTGTATGGCATACACTCTAAGCGTAGAACCAAAGTGTCTATTCTTCTTTATAAGCGAGATAAAAATTTACGCGCCATACTGTTGTCGCTGGGTCATAAGAAAATTTAAAGTGCGGTTCGCTATCTGGGTATTGATGTGCAGGATGCGCTTGAGTCTGCTGAAAATCTTGATATTAGAGTTTCCCTTTTTATAGTTAAAATACTATATTGCAAAGCATACGAAGCTACTGAATTATAATGCCCTGTACAAATAAGGAACATTTATGCTTAAAAACCTGCCAGTTACTGATCGAGAGAAAAAATTTGGAAGTGCAACTAAACTCATTTCAGTGACTGATACTAAAGGAACTATTCTTGAATGTAATGATGCTTTTGTTGAAGTCAGTGGCTTTGAAAAGCACGAGTTGATTGGCCAGCCTCATAATATGGTTAGGCATCCGGACATGCCACCAGAGGCATTTAAAAAGATGTGGCACTATTTGAAATCCGGTAAGCCATGGATGGGTCTTGTGAAAAACCGCTGTAAAAATGGCGACTATTATTGGGTGGATGCGTATGTGACGCCTGTAACACAGAACGGCAGAATAATAGGCTATGAATCAGTTCGCTCCTGCCCCTCAAGACAAGACGTGGAGCGGGCGTCTAAACTTTATAGTGATATCAATGCAGGAAAAAGTAGTCGCTCTACTTTACCCATATCGCTTGAAAATGCCTTCTTAGTATTATCGATAACTCTATGTGTTGGGTTATTGGGTTTTGGTTTCAAAGAACTTTCTGAGGGTGTACTACTAGCCTCAGTGATCATTTTTGCTATTTGGGTATCATTAAGCAGAAAGAAAACCCTCAATGCACTGAACGACATGCTCAACCATGCATTTTCAGATGAACTGGCGGTAAAAAGTTATACCGATGAAACTGATGATTTAGGCAAGCTTAAAGTTGCTATTTTAAGTCAGCTAGCGCATTTAGGAACAGTGATTACCCGCATCGAAAGTGCAGCTCTTGTTGTTGCCAAGGAATCGGAGAAAGGCGCAGAATTAACAGATAAAACCAGAAAAGACATTGAAAGTCAGCAAGCAGAAACCATTCAGGTGGCTACTGCTATGAATGAAATGTCGACTACTATTGCCGAAGTATCTAAGCATGTCAGTGATACCGCTACGCAGGCTGATACTGCTAACCATCTTGCAGTAAAAGGCACTAAGGTGGCGAATATTACCCGCGACTCTATTCAAAAGCTAAAACATACAGTAGAGCAAATTGGTAGTTCTGTGCGCGGTGTGTCAGAACAAACTTCACATATCGCCAGTGCCGCGCAAATAATTGAACAGATTGCAGATCAAACTAACTTACTTGCCTTAAATGCTGCTATTGAGGCTGCTCGTGCAGGTGAGCAAGGGCGAGGCTTTGCAGTGGTTGCAGATGAGGTAAGAAATCTTGCCCGGCGAACTCAAGAATCCACTAAAGAAATCTATGGTATCGTCACCGAATTAACGCAACGTGCAGGTGATGCTGTGAACGTCGCTGATGCTGGCGCGACTGATGCAGAAGATGGTCTTTCTCATGTCATTGAGAGTGGTAAAATGTTAAGTGGCATTTCCGAGTCTGTTGGTCAAATTGCATATATGTCTATTCAAATGGCTGCCGCAGTTGAAGAGCAAGCTCATGTTGCTGAGGATATAAACCGGCAGATAGTGAACATTTCAACGCTTGCCGATATGAGCTCTGAAAGCTCGATGAAATTATCAGAAACCATTATTTATCTTAATAAAATAGCTGATGAACTACATGAGCTGGTTGTTCGGTTTAAACGATAAATTCATAAATACGGTCATAGTGTTTTAGAATATCTTTCTAAAGCACTATTGGTAATTTACGACTGAGTAAAACACTACTGGAGAGACTTTTGAGTGCACCTGATTATCCTGCTGATGAAGCCATTCGTTTACTCGCGTTAAAACGCACAGCATTACTGGACTCGCCTGCTGAAGAGCGCTTTGATCGTATCACTCGACTGGCGGCTTTAATTTTTAATGTCCAAACGTGCTTAATTTCGCTAGTCGATGTTGACAGGCAGTGGTTTAAATCTAAGGTAGGACTCGATGCTTGTCAGACTGACCGTGATATCTCTTTTTGCGGGCATGCAATATTGCACCCGGATATTTTTATCGTTACTGACGCAACAAAGGATGACCGCTTCTCTGCTAACCCGCTTGTGACCGAGGAGCCGCGTATACGTTTTTATGCAGGAGCGCCGGTTTGCGAGCCAGGTGGGCAACCTATTGGCACATTATGCCTTATAGATCCACAGCCTCGTGACTTGACGATAAGCGAAAAACGAGTATTACGTGAGTTAGCTGACATGGTTGAGCATGAGATTGCCAGACTAGATCAGGAAACGCTCCAACAAAAACTGTCAGCTGGCATGACAAGAACGGCATCAATAATGGCAACGTTGCCAGATATGGTTTTTGTCATTGACCGAAACTTTCGTTTTTCAGTGTGTAACGACCATCCTGATTTGCTTAAGCCTCAACATGAAATTTTAGGGCAGAAAATCCTTGATGTATTGCCTAATGAGTTAGGTCATCAACTGATGGATAATGTTAAACAGGCTTTTGAGAACGGCAATGTCATTCATCACAACTACACCTTTAAAAAATTGAATAAATCCTTTGAAGCGCGATACAAGAAAATTGATGAAAATGAAGTTCTGATTATTATTCGCAATACTACTGAGCAAACCGCTGCACACTCTGCCATCAGACGTCTTTCGGAAGTTGCCAGGCAAACAACGAATGGCGTAGTGATAACCGATATACGTGGTTTTGTTGTCTGGATAAATGAGGCGTTTACTAGCATCACTGGTTATAGCATCGAAGATATGCTGGGTAAAAAGCCAAGTGAACTATTGCAGGGAGCCGACACTGACCCCGAAATTGTTGACGAAATGAGAGAGGCCCTGTCTTTACAGCAGAGTTTCAATGTTGACGTACTCAATTACTCAAAAGAGCAGAAACCATATTGGGCGAGAATAGCTTGTAATCCGCTGCTCAATGAAGAAGGCGAGCTTAGTGGCTTTATTGCAATCCAGACCGATATCACGAAAGAGAAGCGGGATGAAGAACTCATTCGCAATAGTGAGAACTTACTTAAGGCGGTGATTGATGCCAATACTATTGGCACATGGCGTCTTAATTTACAAAATGGCGAGTTAGTAATTAATGATAAATGGGCGTCATTGTTGGGCTACGAATTTTCTGAACTACTGCCAACTACCAGAGAAACCTGGGAACGACTGACCCATCCTGATGATTTAGCCTATTGTGCTGAACAAATCGAAAAACATGCAGCCGGTCTTATTCCGATATACGAAGCCAATATTCGAATGAAACATAAAAACGGCGAATGGATTTGGATAAACACCAGGGGGCGAGTGTCCGCAAGGACAAATGATGGTAACGCTGAGTGGATGCTGGGTACGCACTTCGATATTAATGACCAAATACAGGCCGAAAGCTCACTCAACGAAAAATCAAAACAGATGGAAGCTGTTGTCGAGAGCTTACTTGATGGCATTATTACCATTGATAGCAAGGGTAAGGTACTTACATTTAATCAAGCTGCAAATGAAATTTTTGGTTATTCTGATGAAGAAATTATAGGCAGAAATATCAGTATGCTTATGGGCTCACCGCATCGTGAACATCACGATATCTACTTATCAAATTATATTAACCGTGGTATCAGCGACATTACCGGTCGTATTCGTGAACTTGATGCATTGCACAAAAATGGTACAACATTTCCTATTGAGCTGGGTGTTGTTGAAGTAAAAATGGCTGGTGAAACTAATTTCATTGGAATCGTGCGGGACATCACTCAGCGTAAAAAGCGTGAGCAAGAAATACATCAGTTAGCATTTTATGACCCACTCACATTACTACCAAATCGACGGTTGTTATTAGACCGATTACAGGGGGCAATGACACATTGTTCACGCGCCAACAATTTTGCGGCTTTAATGTTTCTTGATTTAGATAACTTCAAAAATCTTAACGACAGTGCTGGTCACAATAAAGGCGATTTATTGTTATGCCGAGTCGCTGAACGATTGGTTAGTTCAGTTAGGCATGGTGATACGGTGTCACGGTTAGGGGGTGACGAGTTTGTTGTCGTAGTATCAGACTTAAGTAATGATAAAGAAACGGCTGCTAATCAGGCTGAATCACTTGCGCAAAAAATCATGGCTCACTTAGCGCAGGAATATGACTTAGAGGGTTTAACCTACAATAGCTCCGCAAGCATCGGGGTAACACTGTTTAATAGCACAAGCGTCCCAACAGAGGACCTATTAAAACAAGCCGACATGGCAATGTATAAGGCTAAAGAGACTGGTCGCAATGGCGTGCAGTTTTTTGATCCCAAGATGCAGGTTGCAGTTAGCTCAAGAGCGACCTTGATCCACGACTTATATAACGCAATACAGCAAAGACAATTTACTCTTTTCTATCAAAAGCAGATTGACCAACATGGACAGGTTATCGGTGTTGAGGCCCTCTTACGCTGGTTTCATCCAGAAAAAGGGATGATTTCACCGGCGCAGTTTATTCCACTAACGGAAGAAACGGGTCTTATTGTGCCTATTGGGGATTGGATTTTACAACAGGCGTGTGAAACCTTAGTCGATTGGGCTTCTAAGCCTGCTATGAAGAACCTGAGCGTTGCGGTTAATATTAGCGTAGTTCAATTTAGCAAAGATGATTTTGTTCAGAAAGCAATCAACTCATTGAAAAATTCAGGCGCTAATCCTCAACTGCTAAAGTTAGAAATAACAGAGTCACTCTTGGCTAATAATATTCCAGATGTTAAAGCTAAGATGCGAGAATTGCAGCAATGCGGTGTTACGTTTTCTATTGATGATTTTGGTACTGGTTATTCATCTTTATCATATTTGAAACAGTTGCCTATAAACCAGTTAAAAATAGATCAGAGTTTTGTCCGGGACATCATGAACAGTAGTAATGACAAGGCGATTGCTCAGGCTGTTATAACTTTAGCTAGTTCAATGGATCTGCAAGTAATCGCTGAAGGCGTCGAGACAGAGGATCAGCGAGCATTGTTAAAGAGCATGGGCTGCAATACTTATCAGGGATACCTTTTTGGAAAGCCATGCAGACTTGAAGAGCTAAAATTATAAGTGTGGTACATGAGTGCAATTATGTGACAATGATTAGCGTTTTATGTCCCAGTTTTTATGATTAATATAAGAAAGTAATTATTAACGTATGCTTTTTGAGCAGTGCTGGCCTTTGGTGCATATGACCTGAAAGCCTGTTTTTCGCTCAAAGCCACCTTTAGAGTAATTAAGTTAACTTATTGTGGGGCAAAGGCGAGTTATATACATAACCCGTCTCTGGACATTTATTGGTTAGAGTAAAGATTCGATGCATCGAAACCTTCATGGAACAATGAAAATACTTATTCACCTTAAATGAATAGGCACTCGGATATAAATAATTTACCTAATCATCCACAACTTCAATCGTTACATGCTGAGCACCAAGGTAAGTACCTTCATCCACTTCATAGCGCAAGGTTTCATCACAGTGTGGGCAGTCAAAGGCTTCGTTTGGCTCGATGCACTCATCTTCGAGCCAATCCCAGCCAATATGCTTTTCACAAGTTGGGCATGTCATTCAACAATCCTTACTCATTCAAATACAGCTCCGCCATTCCATCTAAACGGGCTTTTACTGCTTTCCAATTAGGCATCACGCTTGTTAATAAGCGCCAGAATTTCTCACTGTGGTTGTGCTCAGCGATATGACAAAGCTCGTGCAGAATCACGTAATCAATACACTCTTTAGGCGCTTTAATTAGATGAATGCTCCACGAAAGGTTTACGGAAAGCTTGGTGGCAGCCCAAGCAGCTTTCCTGCACGTGGGCGAATGATTGGATCACCGCCTTGCCGTCGCTGCTCGCAGCAGCCAGCTTCATGGCCAGCGCCGCCTCGTGAGTCTGCGCGTCAAAGTTTCTGAACTTGGTCGCATCAGCGCCGAGGTAAGCAAGGATGCGCATTTTTTCAGTAAGCGGTGGCTCGGGGTGTGCAGCAACTTTTGGGGCGAGCTGAACGACCTGAACCCATTCCTCCTGCGAAATCGCACCGGTAATAGCCTGCATGTTGCGCCCGAGTTCCTGCATGATCTTGCGTAGCGCCAGTAGCTCAACCTGGGTAGCGTCACCAGCCCAAGCTGGCAACTGAAAACCCCATAAAGCAGGCAGGCCGTAACGGTCAGGGTGATAGTTCCAAATTCGTGGCTGTGTTTGCGGTGGGTCATGAAATTCTCCTGTAATTCAATCGTTCTCTCATTCGAACTCCCGCCCTTCGCCAGCTTCCTCATGGGTCACGCCGTCGCGGATGTGGTAGATGCGCTTGAATGTGGGGATGATCTTTTCGTCATGGGTGACGACGATGATGGCGGTCTCGAACTTCCGGGCCATGTCGTTGAGGATGCGGATTACAGCCATGGCGCGCTCGGAATCCAGCGGCGCAGTGGGTTCATCGGCCAGGATCACCGGCGGACGATTGACCAGTCCGCGCGCGATGGCGACCCGTTGCTGCTCGCCACCGGAGAGTTGCGAGGGCATTGCGCGAGCTCGGTGTTGCACATCAAGCGCTGTGAGCAATTCCAGTGCCTTCGCGCGCGACTCTCCATTCGCGACGCCTGCAAGCATCGGCAGCAGCGCCACGTTGTCGGTGACATCGAGAAACGGAATCAGGTACGGCGCCTGGAAAACGAAACCGATCTTGTCACGCCGTAAGGCGCGCAGGTCGCGGACTTTCCAGCCATCGGCGTAGATCACTTCATCGCCCAGCGTCATGCGACCGGCGGTCGGTTCGATCACCGCACCCAGACACTTGAGCAGCGTGCTCTTGCCGGACCCGGAAGGGCCGATCAGTCCCACCACTTCACCAGGCGCAACATGCATATTCACGTCTCTCAAGGCAAAGACAGCGGTGTCACCATCGCCATACCGCTTGCTTAAACTTTCGATGTGTATCCCTTTGCCACTCATCTCAACCTCCAATGGCTTCGGCCGGGTCGACCTTGAGTGCCATGCGAATGGCGACGAGGCTAGCTAGAACGCAGATCACGAGCACGGCAAAAAAACCGGCGACAGAATCCATTGGCGTGAGCAGGACATATTTTGGAAAAGCCGGTGCTGAAAAGGTGGCTGTGATCTTGCCGACCACGAAGCCAATCACGCCCAGGGCGAGCGCCTGCTGCATGATCATCGCGGCGATGGTTCGGCTGCGTGTGCCGATGAGCTTCAACACCGCGATCTCACGGATTTTGTCCATCGTCAGCGAATAGATGATGAAGGCAACGATGGCCGCGCTAACGATGGCCAGAATCACAAGGAACATGCCGATCTGCTTGGCTGAGGTGGCGATCAGTTTGCCGACGAGGATGTCTTCCATCTGTGCCCGGGTGTAGACCGTCAAACGCTTCCAGCGCTGGATGGATTCGGCAACCTCGTCCGGCGCATGACCAGGTTTCAGAGTGACCAGCACGGCATTGACGAACGCGTTGCTGCTCTGTGAAGCAATCACGGCATCCAGCAAACCTGGATCACCGGGTCGATTGAAGACCGGGTTGGCTTCGGTGCGACGCCGGCTTTGCCAGATGGCATCGTTGTCCTTGAGGAACTGGGCCTCCTGGGCATCTTTGAGCGGAATGAATACCATCGGGTCGCCGCTGGACGACACCATGCGCCGTGTCAGCCCCACGACGGTGTAATGATTGCGGCGAATGGCAAGACGATCTCCCAGTTTGAAGCCGGTGGCGATGTCGGCCACAGCCTCGTAGTGACCGCGCGTGATTTGGCGTCCAGCGACGAGATAAGGAGGCCATCCGGGTGTAGCCCCCAACGCACCGGGCGCGATGCCGACCACCATGGTGCGTACATCACTCTCGCCCTTGCGTACCTGCATGGTCAGGTAGGTCGCGTTCGCTGCCTGTGAGACTCCCGGCATGGCGAGAATGGCGCGATACACGTCATCGTTGAGGCTGGACGACTCCGCATAAGGACCCAGAGTATCCTTTTGCACCACCCAAAGGTCAGCGCCACTGTTGTCGAGCAACGCCTTGCCGTCGTCCACCATGCCTCGGTACACCCCAGCCATGACTAGGGTGACGCCGATCAGCAGACCCAGACCGATGCCGGTGAAGACGAATTTCCCCCAGGCATGGAGAATGTCGCGGCCGGCCAGGCTGATCATCGTGAAACTCCCGGGATATGCTCGACCACATGGATGCGGCTGCGCGCCGTCAGTGCCTTTTCGCTATAGGTCACAACCTGGTCCCCATTCTTGAGCCCTTCGCGCACCTGCACGTAACCATTGAGGTCGGAAGTGCCGAGCTTGACCGGGGAGAAATGCAGATCACCATCCACGATTTGCCAGACACCAACTTTATCGCCTTCACGCTGGACGGCAGCGTTGGGGATCAGTGGAGCGGCCGGGAGCGCCGGCAAGTCAACCGTGACTTCGGCCAGTTCACCCACTGGTGGCAAAGGTTCTGGTTTGTTATCGAATGTCACCTTGGCAAGCGTTTCCTCGGTTACCGCGTCGGCCTTGGGTTCCACCCGCAGCACGCGACCTTTCAAGGTCTGGCCACCACGCGAACGCAGGACGATATGAGCCGGCAGCCCCCCAGCCAGCCCCGATGCGCTGATCTGGTCGAAGCGCACATTGATCCACAAACTCTTGGGGTCGATCACTTCCACCACGGCCTGGCCCGCGACGATGGTCGTGCCGGGATCGGCATCGCGCACGGTGACTACACCATCGACCGGCGCGATCAGGCGCAGATTGCTCCGCTGCGCGAGGAGTACTTCGCGGTCGGAGCGTGCCCGGGCAATATCTTCCCGAGCGGCGGATAGGGCGGCATCGGCGATCTGCAGTTCCTGCCGCTTGGTGGTGACGATTTCCTCGCTGGTCAAGCGCACCGCAAACAATTGCTCATAGCGGCGCGCCTGGGTTTGCGCGTAGGCTTGCCGGGCTTCTGCCTCGCGCAAAGCCGCTTCCGCCCGCTTGAATACAGACTCCTGTGAGCGCACCCGAGCATCAAGGTCGACCGGCTCCATCTCGCCGAGCACCTGTCCGGCCTTGACCTGGTCGCCTACATGCACCTCCAGGCGTTTGACGCGCCCGGCAAACGTCGGCCCGATCTTGTAGGTGTAGCGCGCCTCCACCGTGCCGATGCCGAACAGCGCCGGTGTGATAGCCCGTGATTCCACGCTTGCCACCGTCACAGCGACCGGGGCGAGCGGCCCTGATCGCAGACCGACATAAATAAAAAGCACCAGCAAAGGAATGATGACGGCAAGCAGTGCCAGGGTGCGGCCTTGCAAGGGTAACTTTTTCATTGCGCACTCCTTATGCCACGCCGATAAATTGCAAAGACGCGCGGCGCATCGCGGTGCATACGTCCCACATCACCCGCCAACAGCGATTGCATGACCAAGCCCTGGATCGTGCCAATGAACAGCGTTGCCGCCGCCTCGTTGTCAAGCGAGGGAGACAACTCGCCGCTGGCCTTGCCTTTCTCGATGAGACGATGCAAACGTTCGCCGTAGCGCTGAATCAAGGTTTGCACCATGCGCTTGGCCGGTGTCGATTCGACACGCTGAAGCTCACCAAACATCATTCTTGGCACGCCTGGGTGCTCAGCTACGAATTCGATGTGACTCATGAACATCGCCTCCATGGCTGCCAAGGGCGACTCGATTCCTTGTGCGGATCGATCGATTCTGGCTAATAGGCGCTCTGCTACCCACTCCATGACCGCCTGCCAAATGGCTTCCTTGTTCGGGAAGTGCCGAAACAGCGCACCCTGGGTCAAGTTCATGTGTTTAGCGATAGCCGCAGTGGTTATCTCGCTTGGGTTTTGTGAACCGGCAAGCGCCACGACGGACTCGACAGTTACGGCACGACGTTCATCGGCCGGCAGATGCTTTGGATGGGGGTCCACGAGCACTCCTTGTAAGATAGTAATTGATTACTATCTTACCACAAGAGGCAACTCAAACAAGAGAAAACCCGACGTACTCGTCAATATCTAGAGTCTGCAATGGGCTTAACGTGCTTTATTTTCCGTTTTCTGAGACGTCCCCAGTACTCGATTGCCGACTACCAGCTTGCGATTAAACTGCTTAGGATTCCATGAATAATGAACGGATGATGGTATTTGAGTGCTTTCACCTGAGAGGCTTTGCAGAGATAGGTTGTCCATCTCAAAATCGACCCCTTTCATCTTTAATATCTCACGCATCAGGGCATCGCATCCCCCTGGGTTAGTAGGCATGGGTCTGCCTGTTAAGCTGTTAATCCTTGCCTTGGTATACAAGCCATAGCCAAGCTTGATTAACTCACCTTTTTTGACTAGTTGTTTTAGCGCACGACCAATTTGATCGTAGCTAGCAAAGCCATCAAAGTCTTTGCGCTCAAACACATAGCGTCTTGAACGCTTTATCTTATGATAAATACGGTCAACGGCTGTCATTTGAACCTCCTAATTTCCTAAGTGTTCAGATTATAACTCAACCCTGTTGCCATAGGAATAAATACGGCACATGCATATGAGTAAATGCGACACTTGATCAGTTGATAGTTAGCATAAAGCATTGAAATAAAGATACAATATTGATTCAACTCAAGATCGACATAATTTGAATTTAGTGTCTAACCTTGTTATGAGTCTATCCCTTCAGAGATGTTCAGCGCATCCTCTATCTCGACCCCCAAATATCGAATTGTATTATCTAGCTTCACGTGACCAAGTAACAGCTGAACAGCCCGAATGTTTTTGGTGCGAGCATAGATTAACGTCGCCTTGGTACGGCGCATTGAGTGCGTACCATAAAGATAAGGATCGTAGCCAAGTTCAGTTGCCCAGCGGCGAATAATGGTGGCATAGCAGCTATAACTCATTGGCTTACCTTGTTTGCGAGGGCTTGGGAAAAGATAATCTGGTGCAGATAATTGGCTGAGTATTAGCCATTGAGTCAAGGATTGTGCTGTGCGGGAAGTGATCTCAAACTGTACCTCTCGACCAGTTTTGCTTTGGCTGTAAAGAACACGATCTTGAATGACACCGCCAGAAGATATATCTCTAACTTTCATCCTAAGTAAATCGCATGAGCGTAACTTGCAGTCGATGGCGAGATTCAGCAACGCTAGCTCCATGATGTTTCCTTCGATTTCGAGTCTAGTGCGAATTCGCCAGATGTCTTCGAGCTTGAAGGGCTTTTTCTGCCCAGTTAAGTGACCTTTCTTCGTCCACATAATTGACCTCCAGTCTAACTTTAGAAGTGGCCTTAATAAGTTTAGATGAGGAAATTGAATGGCTATGCAGTTAGGGGGCCGAAAAATATTGCAGACTAAAGTGGGTTAGAATCTTTACTCTAGATGATAAAGGGGCATAAATGAGTTGGGGGAATGTCCGCTTTATAGAATTGAGCTGATAGCACATGATTACAGTGAGTGTCTCTTGGTCGCTCTTAGCTGCCTATAAGATAAAGTCCTATTTTATTCATCGAAACTTTTAGGTCAAATATGAGCGACTAAATATTGAAGTCGAAATTTAACTCTGCTGAACATTGTTTAACGTATTACTTTATTCATTATTTATAAAAATATGTAATAATAGCCATAGCTTAATTTTTAAAGCTATGGCCTCGCAGGGAGGCCAGCTCCCACTGGCGAGCCAAATAGTTTACCCTGAATTATCAAACTAAGTTTTTCCAATAAATATACTCGATATAAAGTGCGTGGGCTTTGTGTTGAAGTATTTCTATTGGTGAAATAATGTCGCTATCAAACGACGAACTTCTTTCGAACATTAAACGTCAAGCAAAACGTCTCTCTAAAAATACTAATGTTCCATTGAGACAAGCTCAATCTCATTTAGCTATGTGTGTCTACCAATGTGATGATTGGGTTCACTTGAGAGATTCACTAAATTCTGACCTATTAGATAACCAATTATTGCTATTGGCTTCACTTCAGCCAAATTCTGATATTTTCTTGTACAAATTACTTGATGCCCATATGAACAATATTGTGCGTAACCTTAACAATACATTGAACACCAACTATGTGGATGGAAAAATAGAAGATATAATAATTAAAGCTTTTGGTATTGAACCTTCTGATTTCATGAGAAAAATAAAATAACATTTGTATAAATTACAGAGATGGGTATTACCCTCACTCTTTACAGACCGTTTCTTATCCTTTAGATTGTAAACAGGCTGAACGGACAGCCTGTGCCTACCAATTTATTGAAATTAACAATGAATAACGGCAAAGCGGAGCATCCGAAAATTTGTTTATCTATAAGATTGAAACCGGCGTTTGGTAGGCTAGTGTTTTGATCGAAAAGTTGGATACAACAAATGCTCACAACAACTCAATTAGTCTATAAATTAAATCTTCAAGCCACATTTTTAGAAAAGTACCTTAATTTGCCTGTATACTTTGGCAAAGACCTACTAGCAAAAGCAATTTATGAAAGTATCAATTTTGATGATTTATGTTCTTCCGTTAAAAGTGATGGAGAAGAGAGAGGGCTTTATCGTTTATTAGAGAATGACAAACTTAAATATTTACTCATTTGTGAAGTTGATGACTGTAACTTAGTACACGCACTACACCAAAATATAGAAAAAATGGCTCTTCGATTAGAAAAGTTAGTGACTATAAACATAACACGAACTCAACTTATTTCACTTTTATACAAACTCTTTGGGCTTGATGACGAATCGAAGTATATTATTAAAGTCGATGAGTTAAAATTAAGCTGGGAGCCATATTTTAAGACACAGTCAAATAACCACTTTGTTTTATTTTCAGATATTCAAGTGAATAACACCCCATTTAGATTGATTGCCACCAGATTTAAATTAGATGAGTTATCAGCTCACTCTTTGAGCAACAAGGCAAAAACTAAAGCTAATCGCGCCGAGTACATTTCTTGTAAAAATACAGAATATCATCTCGACTGGCTCTTAAACTGTGCGGATTTTTTAACAGGTATAGGTAACAATAATCCAGATTTACTACCCATTCCATTTCAAATTGAGGGTGAAAAATATACTGTATTTGGCTTTCCGCTCTGTCCTACTATTTCAATTAAAAGTGTTGTAGCTTCGCCTGAAGTGAACTTCTTGGTAAAAAATACAAATGAAAAACAGAGATTTATCATTAATTTTGGATTGCAAAAGCTAACTTTAGAGTATTTAGTGGTAGATGATGAACATGTTAGATTCCCTCAGTTCTATCACGAAATTAAAAAGAATCTGTTAAGTCATAAAGATGCTTGCGACTACCCTATAGCTTTGGATCCAGCCTCATGTTTTTTTTGGGTTAGGCCATTCGCTTGTGTTGATTTTATTGAGAATGCATTGTGAGCACTCAAATATATACTTAAGAATATTTTCTGATACGAAAAATAATGCTACTAGATATGCATGGCAGGACACTTAGCTTTTGAGTTAGATTAAACCCATTTTGTCCGCTATAGTGAATAGTGCCCTCTTTAAAAGTAAGCGTCTAGCCAAATGCACCTGCAAGTAACTCGTCAAAACGATTAAGCTATCCCTGAATTTCAATTAGGAGA
>NZ_LYRQ01000028.1:0-56322 GCF_001661605.1 Pseudoalteromonas sp. MQS005
CAACGTTCAACGAGTAATAATTAGCCTAGCTAATTAATACGAAAAAACCCGAGCTTAGCCTCGGGTTTTTTAATGCCTGCAATAAAATAAAGGTTTCAGGTGCAAGGTTTAATACCAATCCGCAATAATACTCAATCATTTTTTGGGGCTAAACGTGTCGCTATCTGTGTTAAAAAATTCTCATTTAGAACAACTAAATAGCGAATTTTTTGCCTAGCTATCCCCCCGTTTTTCCTGCCTCAAAATAGACCGCTTAATTAAGCGAATTGGTATAAGATTTTAGGTAAAGCAGCTCGGTGTAAATTTAACACTGTCACTTGGATTGAGTTTTATCGCACTTAGAGGGTAAAGCATGAAGGTTCTACACTTACCTTATGCATTGGTGCTTAGTAGCAACGATCGTTGAGTTCTCAATTACTGTAATGCTGCAGGTTTCAGGTTTTAATGAGTGAAGTTTGGCGTTCCTGTTGTTGTCGTAACGAAGTTTAAAGCAGCATTGATACCGCTGCTTAAAAATTAACGAGGCTATTTTAAGGCTTGTTTATCGTTATTTAAGTTGGAACGTTGTTATAATAGGTAATAATTAAATAGTCAGTAGCGCAGAGAGTCCAATGGAACTTGAACAAGATAGCAATTTAACACTTCCTTTATTTATTCTAGATGAAACACTAAGTACCCGTGACTTAGCGCAGCCTGACTTGGAAATTTCAGTTATCTTAAGTGATGAGCTGCTTACTCAACTATGCCAGAACCCCAGTGCTGACAGTAGTATAGGCATTAGCATTGCAGACTATGAGTTGAATATCATCAATTCAAGCTTTGCTACCATAGCGCATAGCGAGCATGACGCTCAATTAACCATAACACAGGGCCCTCTATTAAGCGCTGTGGTGACTACTGTTGAAAACCTAACATTCGTATCACCGCAAATCGATATGATGCCTACGTTCGATTTAGGTGATGAGACTGAATAATGAAAAAAAATATTATAGGTACTTTTGTACTGATTATCTTAAGTGGTTGTGCTTACTTAGGTAATGCACATTACAATGAATTATTCGGTCCTGAGCAAACACAAGATCGTATGGTTGCTCATAATAGCGGTGCGGGGGCTGAGTTTTTACAGCAAGTAAAGCCTGTACTCGATAACCGCTGCGTGGTTTGTCATGGCTGTTATGATGCGCCTTGCCAATTAAAACTCTCTTCTCCTGAAGGTATCGACAGAGGCCTCAGTAAAGAGCTGGTTTACGATGGTACTCGGTTGTTAGCCTCAACGCCGAGCCGATTATTATTTGATGCAACCACGACTGAGCAATGGCGTGATAAAGAATTTAGCCCGGTATTAAACGAGCGAGCACAAACTGAAGAAGCCAATTTAGCGGGTAGTGTGTTATTTAATACGCTGGTATTAAAGCAAAGTTCCCCCTTGCTAGAAGATGAAGTATTAGATGAACGTTTTGATTTTTCGCTTAGCCGCAACCAAAGTTGTGCGACGATGGGTCAGTTTGACCAATTAGCGGATGAGCAACCGCATGCGGGTATGCCTTATGGCTTGCCTGGAGTGACTGCTGCTGAATTTCAGCACTTACAAAACTGGATTAAAAAAGGCGGGAAAATGGCGCACATCAAGCCGCCATCAGCTGCTGAGCTTGCGCAAGTAAAAAACTGGGAAGCATTTTTAAATCAAGATGGTTTGAAGTACCAATTATCAGCGCGCTATATTTATGAGCATTGGTTTTTAGCACACATCTATTTTAGTGATGCACAATCACCTAACTTTTTTAAGTTGGTACGCTCAAGTACTCCCCCTGGTGAAGACATTAAGCTAATAAGTTCTCGTCGCCCTTACGATAATCCAAACGTTGAGCGTGTTTATTATCGACTGCTTCACGACCGTTCTACTATTTTATCAAAAACGCATTTACCGCTTAAACTTAATGATGAAAAGTTGGCACGTATTTACCAGCAATTTATTGCGCCAAATTACACTGTATCTAGTTTACCAAGCTATGAGCCTACCCTTGCATCAAACCCGTTTAAAACGTTTGAAGCACTGCCTATAGATGCAAAATATCAATTTATGCTCGATGAAGCTGAGCTAATTATTATGGGCTTTATTAAAGGCCCTGTTTGTCGTGGTCAAATAGCACTCAATGTGATTAATGATCATTTTTGGGTGGCGTTTGCTGATCCTAAAAAGGTAGCGACTCCGGCGGTAGGTAAAATGCTGGTGCAGCATGAGGATGCATTAGAGTTGCCCGCAGCAGAGGAAAGTAATGCGTTACCGATTTCTAATTGGGTCAAATACTCGGTTCGCGAAAAACGTTACTTAAAAGCCAAGGTAGAGCTTGCTAATAATCTGTTCAAAAACGGCGAGCATTTAACCACCGACTTATTGTGGAAAGGGGATGGGCACAATCAAAATGCGGCACTGACTATTTTTCGACACTTTGATAGTGCAACTGTAGTTAAAGGCTTTATTGGCCAACAACCTAAAACTATGTGGGTGCTTGATTACGCGCTGTTTGAGCGTATTCATTACTTGTTAGTTGCGGGCTTTGATGTGTATGGCAATATTGGCCATCAATTAATAACGCGCTTATACATGGACTTTTTACGTTTAGAAGGTGAGCACAACTTTTTAGCTTTGTTACCTGAAACTCAGCGAGAGACAATTAAACAGAGTTGGTATCGAAAATCACCACCTAGTTTGTCGACCTTTTTTGAAAACAATCGTGAGTTTAGTCAACCCAGCGGTATTAACTATCAAACAGATGAACCGCAATCAGAGCTATATGGCTTAATTAAAGAGGCATTAGAGCCCGTTTTAAGTCCTCGTTATGACTATAAAAAAGTACCCGCACCATTAAGTGCGATTAATACCATGCCTGCTAAAGCAGTTAACTTACTGCCACAGCTATCGTATGTGCTAGTGAAAGAGCAGGATGGCCACACAGGCTATACGATTATTCACCATAACGCGCACTATAATATTTCGAGTCTACTAAACGAAGATGGACAGCGCGCCTATGAAGAAGATACGGTGACAATTGTTCCGGGCTTTATTGGTGATTACCCTTCTGCAATTTGGTATTTAAATAACGCCCAACAGGTTTCGGCCTTTGCCGAACAGTTACCGCTAATGCAAGTGGAAGCTGATTATCGCGCTTTAAAGTCTAAGTTTGCGATTCGTCGAACTCACCCGCAATTTTGGCAATACAGCGATATTTTACATCAGGTTGCCCGCCAGTATCGAGGTGTCGAATTTGGTATGTTTGATTATAATCGACTAGAAAATCGTTAGGTACACGCTAAACGGTTACAAGAGCCCAGCTTAACTAGCTGGGTTTTTTATATTTAATAATTTAGTAATTAGTTTGCTAAGCTTAGGCTACAGTTAAAACAAAAAAAGTAACCTAGTTTATGTTCAACATTGTTAAGAGTATTCGCAAACGTTACCGTTGGGCTTTAGTTGCTATTGCCTTATTGGTCAGCGTATCTGCATTACTGATGCAATACTTCTTTTCAGTGCAAAAATACGATGCAAAAATTATCAATATAGCTGGCAAGCAACGTATGCTTTCGCAAAAAATAGCTTGGCATAGCAATGCATTAATTAATCAAACGGATAATCACGCACAACATCTTCAATCGTTAAAACACTCCCTTGAGTTATTTGAACAAGCCCATGAATATTTACTCACTAAAGATGAACAAGGTGACGCAGTTTATCTAAATACACCTTTATTTGATTTATATTATGCCCCCCCAAGCAACTTAGATGCAGAAGTGTTGGCCTTTATAACGCAAGCTAAAAATTTGGTTTCTCAAAAGGAGCCTATTAATTTGGCTTCGTTTTCCGTGAGCGAAGTTGAAGCATTACTTAAAAAATTAGACACTGCGGTGAGCTTATTTGAGCAACAAGCGGTAAAAAAGGTTGATTGGATCTCTAGTATTGAACTGCTTTGTTGGTTTTTTACTCTGGCATTATTGTTTTTAGAACTTAGATTTGTGTTTATGCCGATGGAAAAACGAGTTCTGCAGACCTTACAAAAGTATCAACAACAAAAAGAATTTGCAGAGCAGGTAAGTAATAACAAAGAGCACTTTATTGCACGAGCCAGTCATGAATTTAGAACCCCATTACAGGGGTTAATTACCTCGATCGATGAGCTAAAAATTCCCACTTCACAGCAGGATATACAACGCCAAGCTCGGTATTGCTCGGCGAGGTTGTTGGCGATGTTAGATGAATTACAAGATTTACAAGCGCTGAGTTTAAATCGTTGGTCGTTAAACCCGACCTCTGACAACTTACTAACCACCATAAATAAAGTGTTAGTTGTGTATGAATATGGTTGTACTGAAAAAGGGTTAAAGTTAATTAGAGAGTTAGCAGCGAGCTTAGACTGCGCGGTGATTGTAGATCATGCACGCTTACAACAAATAGTTAATGAGCTACTTAGTAATGCATTAAAGTTTACAGAGCAAGGAAAGGTGAAAGTCAACGCTACGCTCAACAATAACCAACTATCGCTGAGCGTCGAGGACACCGGCTGTGGCTTTGATCACCTTATCGAGCAATTAGAATTAGACAGCACTGAGCAAAGTAACCATTTTCAAGGACTCAGAACAGGCCTTACCCGTGTACAATATATTGTTGACGCCTTAAAGGGTGAAATTCGTTTTGAAAATAATCGTCAGCAAGGGGCATCTGTATTTTTAACATTACCATTAGAGATGGATACTACTTTAAGCAAGTCATCGTCAATTCCTGATAACTTACATTGTTTAGTCGTTGAAGATAACCCACTTAATATGCTGGTACTCACTAAGCTATTAACCGCATTGAACATACACGCTGAATGCGCTGAGAATGGCAAAATAGCGTGTGAAATGGTCGCCAAAAAATCTTATGACGTCATCTTTATGGATTTAAATATGCCGATTATGGATGGGTTTGAAGCCACTAAAATCTTGCATGATAACGATAAAACACTGCCGATTATTGTGGTTACCGCAAACACCTCTGATAGTGATCTTGCTCGCGCTAAAGCTTGTGGAGCAATAGGTCATATTCATAAACCCATAGATCAGCAAAGCATAATCGCGGCGCTAAACGATGCTTTTCTACCTGAGGTTGATTAAATCTCACTTGCTTAATTATTCCTTATTACGTTAGTTTGAGTTTTTAGCTCTGTTATGGGATCTAACGTGCGCTCAATTTTACTACAGCAATTTAGTGGTTATTTATCTACCGATGACAGTGTTCGGTATTATATCGACGATTTAACTTGGCAAGTAAAGCAGGGTGAACATTGGGTCTTACTCGGGGGTAATGGTGCTGGAAAATCAGCACTCGCAGCAGCGTTAATTGGTGAAGCAAAACAACAAAGCGGGCAACGTCATAGTACCTTTAACAAGCTACAATTAGTGTCAAGTGATCTACAAAAGCAGTTACTTAACACGCATCGTAAAAGTGAAAAGCCACAAAAAGTAACGGACATGCTCTTTGCTGAGCCTCAAATAAATAGCGATTTATGCCAACAGTTAATCACCGCTTTTAATTTTGATGCCTTACTTAATCGTGATTTTACTGATTTATCTACTGGCGAAACGCGTAAATTATTATTAATTAAAGCGCTATCTGCTAACAGTGATTTAGTCGTGCTTGATGAACCATTTGATGGCTTAGACTCTGAATCGGTTGGGCAGCTAAACCGCCTATTACAGCAGTTGAGCGCACAAACCTGCTTTGTGTTTGTGCTAAACCGTGTTGACGAAATTCCAGCGTTTGTTGATCACTTTGCTTATGTGAATAATGGTCGTTTACAACATAGCTTGGCAAAACCGTGTGCAGCAAAACGAGCGGATTTATTCAAATTACTTCATTTAGAGCATACATCATTAAGTATTCCCGATGCGCCTGAGCGCTGCTTTAAATCAGCGACAAACACGCCACTCGTTAAGCTCACTAATGTTCATGTGCGTTACAGCGAACAAACAATTTTTAAAAATTTAAACTGGACGATTAACCAATATCAGCACTGGCAACTTACCGGGAAAAATGGCTCAGGTAAAACCTGTTTATTAAATTTAATTACAGGTGATAACTCTCAATGCTATAACAATGAGATTGAAGTGTTTGGTTTTAAGCGTGGCACAGGGGAGAGTATTTGGGATATAAAACAGCACATTGGTTATATTTCAAATACGCTACATTTGCAGTATCGAGTGAGTATTTCGGCGCTTAATACTATTATTTCAGGGTTTTTCGATAGCATTGGTTTATATCAACAAGCCAGTGAGTTACAAACGCGTTTAGCTAAAGAGTGGTTGGCACTAATTGGTTTAAGTGACAAAACAAATAGCGCTTTTACCCAGCTATCGTATGGCGATCAGCGACTATTACTGATTGTGCGCGCAATGGTTAAACATCCTGCTTTGCTTATTTTAGATGAGCCATGTTTAGGGCTTGATGAGGCAAATCGTCAACGCGTTTTACTGCTGATTGAAAAGGTGTGTGCTGCAAAAACGAGTACCGTTATTTATGTAAACCATCATGCAGCAGATACCATTAAAGGGATTGAACACACCTTAAAAATGGAAGATTTTAAACCGGCTCACTATGGGCAACATGCTGCTCATAGTGAGACGCTTATGTAAGCTTGTTTATAACTGAGTAACCTTAAACCCTTGGTCGCGAAGTTGTTTAATTAAACCATGCTGCTCAACTAAGTGCAGAGCACCTACCGCAATAAACACCTTGCCTTGTTCAAGTTTAGGCGTGAGTTGAGTGACCCAATTATTATTGCGCTCAATCAGCATCACTTGCTCGCTTTGTTGACCGTATTGGCTGTCATCAAAACTGGTGTGGTAATAGCTGGTTAGGGTTTGCATATCGCCCTTTTTCCATGCATCCACTAGGGTGATAAAGTAGGTATTAATATCGCTTAGTTGCTCAAAAGTTTCTGCCATCATGGCATTGCTTAATGACTCTAAGCCATTAAACATCTGTAGTTGTTGCTCTATGGTTTCAAGCTCCGCAATGTTAATACTGTGCTTTTGCGCGTACTCGAGTATTTGCTTATCGATGCCGTTTTTATCTGAATAGCCCGCGTTTTGAAACTCAATTTGCATCATGGTCAACATGACAGCCCAAGGTTTAAAACTGTTGAACATGGCAATATCAATCGATTTTTTAGCAAAGTAGTCTTTGAGGAGTTGATAATTTTTTTCTGAAAGCTCGCTCTGTAGCGTACGCCCGTTAGTAAGCAGCATAAACGGCATAGAACGTTGTTGCATTTGTAATGGTGATAGTTTACTTATATCCACTTCAACAACAACTTGATTACTGTTATCCAGTGCGTGAGTCACTTTTTGTGGTAGCCCTTTCATGCTGGCATCACCCACATGCACGGTGCCAAATAAATACGAGCTAGCGCCTTGTTTTTCTATTTTGAATAGAGCCGGTGCTGCATAGCCATTGACGCTAAAGGCTAAAAGTAATAACACCATAAATAAATGACTAATACGTAATGACACGTTCATAAAATCCTATCCAAGTTTAAGTCGTTTTATAAATACTAACTTAGTTTACTTTATAGGTAACGTAAAAATGCCTGATTAATCAATCAGGCATTTTTCGGTGTTATTGATACCAATTATTGCTGTATGCCATGTTGCCATAATTAGCCAGCGCACGAGCTTGCTTGATGAGTGCGCTATCGTTATGTCTGGGGTGTAATTGCTTATTTTTATAAATATAGGTGGTTGCCGGTTTATCTGGCTGCAAAATAACAACGTTATCATTTTGCATGTAAGCAAAGTTTTTATCGTACTGCATCATTGCACGCTGCTTATTTTTGGCCACAGGGCGAGTGAGATCGTGACCAATCATTGGGTGTTCACCGCTGGCGCCAATAAGCGACAGTAAGGTGGTAGGAATATCCAGCTGACTGGCTAATTGATGATCGCGTTTGGGCTTAATACCGTTTCCAAAAATAACCGCAGGAATTCTAAAGTGATCAATAGGTACAAGGCTGGAACCAGACACGCGTGAGTCGTGATCAGCAATCACTATAAACACAGTATCGTCCCAGTAAGATGACTTTTTCGCCTTTTCAATGAATGTGCCTAGGGCATAATCTGCATATTTAGCTGCGTTATTACGGCTTTGCTTTGGTTGCTCAAACAGGGCTATTTTACCGTCCGGAAATTCATAAGGGCTATGATTAGAACTACTAAAAATCAGACTAAAAAATGGCTTTTGCTGTTGTTGTAATTTATTCAGCTCTTTATCTGCTTGAGTAAATAAATCTTCGTCAGATGCGCCCCATGAACCATTAAAGTTAATGTTATCGAAGCTTTCACTATCAACAATATCACTAAAGCCGTTACCCAAAAAGAAGCTACGCATGTTGTCAAAGTGACTTTCTCCACCATAAATAAACTGAGTATGGTAGTCCTGCTTTGCTAAAAAACTAGCCAAGGTAAAAAAGTCACGTTGTGATTTATCGAGTTTTACAACCGCGCGTGAGGGAGTCGGTGTAAAACCGGTTATAACTGCTTCAATACCGCGTACAGAGCGAGTGCCGGTAGCGTATAAGTTATCAAATCCCCAGCCCTGTTGATAAAGTGCATCTATATTAGGCGTTAAGGGTAAGCCACCTAAGGTACCTACATAACGAGCGCCCAAGCTTTCTTGCAGAATAATAACCAGGTTTTTCTTTTTACCTTGGTAGCTTGCCTGATGAAAAGTGCGGGTAGGGGCATTTGGATTATTAAATATTGCTTGAGGATTTTGCATGGTACTGCGTACTGTGGCGAGTAACTCCTCTTGAGGGACCTTGCCATAATATGCCTGACTTGATTGCTCATTGGAGAGCTGTTTTAACGCAAATGCTACGCTATATGATGAATTAAGCGTGAGGTCATTCAGCAAGTGGTCGGTCGAAAATGCCACCATAGCGGGGTTTAATGGACGATGGCCTAATGAATTTCGAGCGCCTAACAGTGTTAGGCTACATATAATAACAGCTAATAGTGATAGTTTTATTGCCCCTAGGGACGAGCGGTTTTGCCATTGCTGAGTAAGAATTTTGTTAGCAAATTTAATGGTGAAAACGAGCGCTAAAACAGCGAAGAGGACTTCGAGTTTGTAACCTGAAAAAATCATTTTAGAGACTTCTTTAGGATAAATAAGGTATTCAATAAATAGGCGATTAGGGCGTAAGTCGTATTCGTTAATAAACGTGGGTGTAATAACCTCAAAAAACACTAACATTGCAGCCATTATTACTAAATACCACTTTACGACTCCTCGAATATAAGCAGTTAATTTGAGAGCATGTGCTGCAAGTGTTAGTAACAAAGCGGGGGTTATGATGTAGCATAATGTTGCTATATCAACACGTAAACCGCCTACAAAAACAAAGTGCCAGGCGCCTTCGGTAAATACACGGCCACTTTGCCACAAACTTAAACCTAATCGCGCAAAAGTTAGCAAGCATAGGAGTGCGAAAAAAAATACCGCTAAAACCCACAATGGCCCCAGTACTTTTTTAGTGCTACTGATTAAGTCCATAGCACAGACCACCAAACTAAAATAGCAATAAGCATGGCGATAAAGACACTGGCGGATGCAATATCTTTAGCTAGGCCTGATAGTTCATGATATTCGCTACCGATGCGATCAACCACCACTTCGACTGCGGTATTGACCAACTCAGCAAATAACACAAACAATAAGCTGGCAATCAAGATTAATTTGCTACTTAAAGTAATTTCTTGCAAGCAGGCAAATACGCCTAGCAAACTAAATAAAACCAACTCTTGCTGAAAAGCAGCCTCAAATCGGCTCATCCATTTTAGGCCGTTAAATGTATGGCTTAAGGTAAAAATTAGGCGCATTAGGCCTTGGCGTTTTATAACGGTTTTATTATTCATATTTTAGTTTCGCTATGGTTAATCGTTTGACATGACGCGAGTAAATCTTCAGAGGTTTGGTAGGTTTTACTCGCAACACCGGTTAAGCTTAAAAGGGTATGAAAAATAGCATCGTGTGATTGCGCTAAAGTGCTATTTAAGTTGTTTAGACACTTGGCTGTAATGCGCTGATTATGCTTATCAGCCCAGATGTAAAGAGGCACATGGGTTTGAGCTGTTGGTGCAAATGCATAGGGAAAGCCATGTAAGTATGCGCCATTTTCACCGAGCGACTCGCCATGGTCTGACACATACAGTAATTGCTTATCAATATTAGCTGGCAGTGCCTTTAACTGTTCAATAACTTGAGCGTTGATAAAATCACTATAAGCAATTGTATTATCGTAGGTGTTAACCAGTTCTTCAGCGCTACAGTTTTGAATATCGCTGCGGTCGCAGGTTGGACTAAACTGTTTAAATTTTTCAGGGTAGCGCTTAAAGTAAGTAGGGCCATGTGAACCCATCATATGCAGCACTATAACCGTATTAGCCTGACTCAAATTGGCAAGCTTGTGCTTTAAAGGGGCTAGTAACGCTTCATCAAAACAGTATTTACCATCACATAGTTCAGATGCTTTGGTATCAATATTAATGGTAGGTACGCGCGTGCAGACGTTTTTACAGCCACTGTTATTATCAACCCACAAGACATCTGCGCCTGCTTGTTGTATCAAATCAATTACGTTTTGCTGGTTATCACTGTCTAAACGAGAAAAATTGGCATGAGTTTGCAGTGAAAACATACATGGTACTGACACTGCTGTGGCCGTGCCACACGACGATACGTTATCGAAATAAGTGACATTATGTTTTTGCGTGTATTGGTTGGTATTACGCTCATAGCCTTGGTAGGAAAAATTTTCAGCTCGAGCGGTTTCACCTACCACGATGACAGTAACTCGTGTTGTGCTTGGCGATGCTAAAGTTGGCGTGGTATCAATATTTTTAAATTCAATATCGCTATAAAGTAACTGGTCACGGGCGTATTTGTAGCCACTAGAGAGATATTGAAATGGAATAATTTCTTTTTTAAGAATACGGTTATTACGACCCGTTGCCGCGTAATCGGCGTAAAAGTTAACGACCACTAATGCAATCAGTGCAAAGCTTGCTAAAAGCAGTTTAAGACGGCTAATAACTTCTTTGTATGGGCGAGCGCAGTTTATTTTTATTCTACTCAAAATAAAGACAGGTAATGCGGCAAAAAGCAGTAAAAAGCCAACAAGTTGCAAGTTTAAATAGCTTAACGCTTCACTAGAGTCAGTTTCGACGGTGTTTTGTATCATGGAATAATCAAACACCACACCATAGTTCAATGAGCCATATAACGCCGCACTCGAGAGCACTAGCAGCAAGTAGTTAATGGGTTTTAGTATTCCCCGAATAGAAACCACTGAAAAGAATATGATTAGCAAACAAATCAGTAGTAACGGCACAGAAAACAAAAATAGCCATGAAAATGTGTGCAACGAGGTAATAGCGCTAAACGCACCATGCATAAATGGAATATTAATAACTAAGCCGTAATAACAAGCCATAAAAATAATGAATGCATTAGCACTGCAATTAAAATAAAAGCGTTTTTTAGTATTTTCTTGCGGTTGCTTACTGAGTTTGAAAGTTGGGTTCATAACACGCCTCTTTTTCGTGAACGTTGTTATGCTAGGCTGCCAAACTTAAGAAACTCTTAAGAAATCGATTTATTTTAATTTTGTTAGATAAAAATGAGGTGGCTTACTAAAAATTAATCAAACCAGAATTCAGTGTTATAAGAATAGTGAATTTCCTGAGTTGAAATGAAGGGATAAAAAATCTATTTAACCTGGTTTAATTGAATT
Organism: Pseudoalteromonas sp. MQS005; assembly: GCF_001661605.1. NCBI lineage: Bacteria > Pseudomonadati > Pseudomonadota > Gammaproteobacteria > Alteromonadales > Pseudoalteromonadaceae > Pseudoalteromonas > Pseudoalteromonas sp. MQS005. Next base: position 11,826 of record NZ_LYRQ01000028.1, read on the forward strand.
TTAAAACCTGAGTAAGCGTGTTTTTATAATTATTTTGAATTGAATTTGGTGTTGACTTACCGCCCTGAGCGCGGTACTAATATAAAAAGACAGCGAAACAAGATGTTCGCAATGACTAAATCTTAAATGGTACTGAATTTTATGCTTAAAAATGCACTTAACCTAGTCCTGATTATTATCGTGGTGATTATTCCCGCGAGGGCTTCGTAGTGCTTTAAAAAACTAAGCATTGAAAAGCCCTCCGCACTTAACCGTCCGGGGGGCTTTTTAGTTTTAGAGTTAAATTTTTAATGGGTTGTCACACAGGAATGAGGATTTACTAATGACAGGCGCAGAACTAACAATCGATTTACTCGCCAAACACGGCGTAGGTGAAGTATTTGGCTACCCAGGTGGTGCTATTATGCCCATTTACGATGCCTTGTATGGTGCGCCTGTAAAACATTATCTTACTCGTCATGAGCAAGGTGCAGGGTTTGCCGCCGTGGGCTATGCACGCAGTACTGGACGTTTAGGTGTGTGCTTGGCAACATCAGGTCCTGGAGCGACTAATTTAATTACCGCATTGGCAGATGCCATGATGGACTCAGTGCCTTTACTTGCTATTACAGGGCAAGTACCAACCGCCGCTATTGGCTCTGATGCTTTTCAGGAAATTGACGTGCTTGGCATGTCGCTTTCGTGTACTAAACACAGTTACATGGTTGAGCGAGCAGAAGATTTAGCCGAAATATTACAAGAAGCGATGCATTTAGCACAAAGCGGCCGTCCAGGCCCCGTTTTAGTTGATATCCCCAAAGACATTCAAATGGCGCAGGTGCCTTTTAAACCTTGGTTAGCGGCAGATGAATACTTACCGCAACTTAATTTAAACCAAGTTGCTATCGCCAATCAATTACTCAGTGAAGCCAAGCAACCCGTAGCGTATGTTGGTGGGGGCGTTCATGCCGCTGATGCGCAAAATGAATTAATGCAATTTTTAAATAAAACGCAAATGCCTGCGGTTTCAACCCTTAAAGCATTGGGCAGTGTATTACCTGATTACGAATATGATTTAGGCATGCTAGGTATGCATGGTGGTCAAGCCGCTAATTTAGCGGTGCAAGAATGTGATGTATTAGTGTGTATTGGTGCTCGCTTTGATGACCGTGTAACAGGCAACTTAGCTAAGTTTGCTGCAAAAGCAAACGTGATTCATTTAGACATAGATGCAGCCGAGGTCGGTAAACGTAAACCCGCAAAGGCTTCTTTAATTGCTGATTTAAAAACCTCACTTCCCGCCCTTGAATGCGTCGTTACGCCAAAAGCGTGGTGCGATCATAATAAACAAATGATGGTTAAGCATGCATGGCGCTACGACTATCCTGGTGAAAAAGTATTTGCCCCTTATTTACTTAATCAACTAAGCCAGCGTATGCCAAGCACCAGTGTTGTTTGCTGCGATGTGGGTCAGCACCAAATGTGGGTTGCGCAGCATATGAAATTTAACCATCCATGCAACCACTTAAGCAGTGGCGGTGCAGGCACCATGGGATTTGGTTTACCTGCGGCAATCGGCGCACAAATAGCGAGAAAAGATGACTTTGTGATCACCGTATCAGGTGATGGCTCAATCATGATGAATATCCAAGAGCTTGCCACTATTCGTCGTAATAATTTACCAGTAAAAATACTGATACTTGATAACCAGCGTTTAGGCATGGTACGCCAATGGCAGGAGTTATTTTTTGAAGGGCGCTATAGCGAAACTAACTTGTCAGATAACCCTGACTTTGTGCAGCTAGCGGCTGTTTTTGGTATTGCGGGGCAAACGATTACCCATGCCAACCAAGTGGATGATGCAATTACAGCCTTATTAAATAGCGATGGGCCTTACATTGTTCATGCTTGTATTGATGATAAAGAAAACGTATGGCCACTTGTTCCACCTGGGGCTGCTAACGATGAAATGATGACGGAGAAAGCACAATGAAACACAGTTTAACTATTGCCTTAAAAAGCCAAAGTGTCGCAATCGAGCGCTTTTTACGTGTCGTGCGTCATCGTGGTTTTGATTTAACTCACTTGCAGCTCAATATGGACGATGGCCAATATAATATGGCCATGACGGTTGATAGCGATAAACCAATTTATTTGCTTACCAGTCAACTAAATAAATTGGTTGATGTGAAACATGTCACGCTGCAAAGCTTACAGCAACAAGCTGTATAACAAAAAATTTAACAGATTTTACGAGTAACTGTTCACGTGGTTACTCATCAATTTTAAGAATGAGGAATGCCCGCATTTATTGCGGCAAATACTGAGGTAACTATGGCTAAATTAAGAAGTGCAACGACTACTGAAGGACGTAAACGCGCAGGCGCAAGAGCATTATGGCGTGCAACAGGCATGACCGACACCGACTTTGGTAAACCCATTATTGCTGTGGTTAACTCATTTACACAATTTGTGCCGGGGCATGTGCATCTTAATCAGCTCAGTGAACTAATGGCTGAAACCATCACCCAAGCGGGCGGTGTTCCAAAAGAATTTAATACCATCGCCATAGATGACGGTATTGCCATGGGGCACGGCGGTATGCTTTATTCACTGCCATCGCGCGATTTAATAGCCGACTCGGTAGAGTACATGGTCAATGGCCATTGTGCTGATGCGATGATTTGTATCTCAAACTGCGACAAAATCACCCCTGGGATGATGTTAGCGGCGCTGCGTTTAAATATACCGGTTATTTTTGTATCGGGTGGCCCTATGGAAGCGGGTAAAACTAAATTAGCCAATATCGATATTAAACTCGATTTAGTAGATGCCATGGTTAAAGGTGCCGATGAATCGGTAAGTGATGCCGACTCAGAGCAAGTTGAACGCTCTGCATGCCCTACCTGTGGGTCTTGTTCAGGGATGTTTACTGCCAACTCAATGAACTGTTTATTAGAAGCAATAGGCCTTGCGCTGCCGGGTAACGGTACCACGCTTGCGACCCACAAAGACCGTAAACAATTGTATGTTGAAGCAGGTGCTCGCATCGTTGATTTATGCCGCGAGTATTACCAAAAAGATAACCAAGACGTACTGCCTCGTGCCATCGCTAATAAAACCGCATTTATGAACTCTATGGTGGTTGATATTGCCATGGGCGGCTCATCAAATACGGTATTACATTTACTCGCAGCGGCACAAGAAGCTGGCGTTGATTTTGATATGTCACACATTGATGAACTTTCACGTAAAACCCCGTTTTTATGTAAAGTTGCCCCAGCTACCGCGCAATACCATATTGAAGACGTACACCGCGCTGGTGGCATGATGGCCATAGTACGCGAGCTTGGTAAAGCCGGCTTGGTTGATTTATCGGTTAATCATGTTGCCGGCATGACCATGGGTGAGCTGGTAAAAAAATGGGATGCAACGGATCCTAATAACGAAGTGGCGCGAAAGTTTTACCGCGCGGGTCCCGCTGGTATTCGTACTACTAAAGCCATGAGCCAAGATTGCCGTTGGGACGAAGGGGATAATGACCGTGAACATGGTTGTATTCGCAGTGTTGAACATGCATTTCGTCAAGATGGCGGCCTCGCGGTACTTTCAGGTAATTTAGCGGTTGATGGCTGTATTGTTAAAAGTGCCGGCGTTGTCGATGAAATGCTGCACTTTGAAGGCACTGCTGTTGTTTATGAGTCTCAAGATGACTCTGTAGAAGGGATTTTAAATGGTGAAGTTAAAGCCGGCGATGTAGTTGTAATTCGTTACGAAGGCCCTAAAGGCGGCCCAGGCATGCAAGAAATGCTATACCCAACCAGCTACTTAAAATCAAAAGGCTTGGCTGAAAAATGTGCCTTGATCACCGATGGTCGCTTCTCGGGTGGTACGTCAGGTTTATCAATTGGCCATGTGTCTCCCGAGGCAGCCAGCGGTGGCGCGATAGCTTATGTTGAAAATGGCGATAAAATTATCATCGATATCGCTACTCGAGAAATCACTTTAGCATTAAGCGATGAGGAGCTTGAAGCTCGCAAGCAAAAACAATTGGCTCGTGGTAAACAAGCTTATAAGCCGCTTAACCGCGATCGTTATGTGTCATCTGCGCTTAAAGCGTATGCGCTACTAGCAACCAGTGCCGATAAAGGTGCGGTGCGTGATTTAGCCAAACTGGAGGAGCTTAGTTAGGTATGGTTTCTCAAGAACTCGATTATTTTCGCGCTATTATCCAAGCCAATATGGAGCCTTTAGCTAAGGTGACTGAGGTGAGTGAAATGGCCGAATTGAGTGCACGATTAGGTAATCATGTTTGGTTAAAGCGTGAAGATCAGCAACCGGTGTACTCGTTTAAATTACGCGGTGCTTTTAATAAATTAAATAAGCTGCCTAAAGGCTCGGTCGTGATAACCGCATCGGCAGGCAATCATGCTCAAGGGGTGGCGCTGAGTGCTTCACACCTAGGGCATAAAGCCACCATTGTTATGCCCGTAACCACGCCTGAAATTAAGGTTAATGCGGTAAGAGCATTGGGCGGGGAAGTCGTGTTACATGGTCATCAATTTGATGCCGCAAAGGCGTATGCGCTTGAATTAACTGAGCAGCGGAACGGCGTATTTGTCCCTCCATTTGATGACCCCGATGTCATTGTTGGTCAAGGTACAGTTGCCCGTGAACTAATGCAACAGCTGAACGACTTAGACGTGGTATTTATTCCTGTGGGCGGCGGCGGATTGCTGGCGGGTATGGCGGTATACATTAAATCGCTGCGCCCAGATATCAAAGTGGTTGGGGTCGAGGCTAATGAAAGCGCTTGTTTAAAAGCTGCCATGGAAGCGGGTGAGCCTGTAGAGCTAGAAAGAGTAGGAAGCTTTGCCGATGGTGTTGCCGTAAAAATAATTGGTAGCGAAACATTTAGACTGGCGCAAAAGTTTTGCGACGAAGTGGTGACCGTATCAGATGATGAAATATGTGCAGCCATGCAAGATATTTTTGTATCAACCCGTGCCATTGCAGAGCCTTCAGGTGCACTTGCTACCGCTGGGCTTAAAAAATGGTCTCAGCAGTCGGGTTTAAAGGGGTTAAATTTAGCAGCTATTTTGTCTGGTGCTAATTTGAATTTTGATCGCTTACGCTATGTGGCTGAACGTACTGCATTGGGTGAGAAGAACGAAGCATTATTAGCGGTAACAATTGATGAAAAACGCGGTAGCTTTAAACAATTTTGCGCCTCACTAGGTGGGCGCGCTATTACCGAATTTAACTACCGATATGCAGGGCCTGGCGAAGCACAAATTTTTGTTGGTATTGCACTGCGTCAAGGGTTAGCAGAACTTGAGGAGCTTAAACTAAGCCTAACCGATAATGGCTATACGTTTTGCGACTTGTCAGATAACGAATTAGCGAAACTTCATGTACGGTATATGGTTGGTGGTAAAGCGCCAGAGCAGCTACATGAACGCTTACTGCGGTTTGAGTTTCCAGAGTACCCAGGTGCGTTAGCGCGCTTTTTAGATACACTGGGTAGTAATTGGAATATCACTTTATTTCACTACCGTAATCATGGTGGTTCAACGGGTAATGTATTGGCAGGTTTTGCTATTGAGCCAAGTCAATATGAGATGTTTAATGAGCACTTAAACCGCCTAGGTTACAGTGTTCAAGATGAAACTCACAACCCTTGTTTTACTCAGTTTTTAACTACCCAACCTCAAGCAGAAAAGCTTGAAAAGCTCGCGCTAGCATAATTTATTCAAAGCAGGCATCTCATCTAGATGCTTGCTTTATTAGCTGTTTTACATATAGTTATAATTAATTATCATGTTTATGGAAGTCTTCTTTGCTACTTAAAGGAATAATAATTAGCACCTGCTTTTTTTGTAGCCAGTTAATGGCGCAGGAATCAGTGACGCTACAGCTAAAGTGGACACACCAATTTCAATTTGCTGGCTATTATATGGCCAAACAAAAAGGCTTTTATAATGAGGTCGGTTTAGACGTCAATATAGTTCCAGCAGATCCAAAAAGGCCAAATAGTTTTGGTGCGGTAGAGCGAGGAGAGGCGCAATTTGGTGTAGCGCATTCAGGTATATTAGAGCGACGTATTGCCGGTGAACCCTTTGTTGCCATGGCTGCCATATTACAGTTTTCTCCTTACTGTTGGATGGTAAAAGAAACTTCAGATATTTTTCATGCCCGTGATTTTATTAACAAGCGTGTAAGTGAAGTCAGCAAAGAGAGTAATTCTGAGTTACTAACTATGCTTAAGCGCAGTGGTATTGATACCGAAAAACTGGCTGTTTACAAAGGCGATGAATTACAACAAGCATGGATGGAAAATAAACTAGATGCCATAGAAGTGTATGTTACCGACCTACCTTATCATATGGACCAGCAAGGGGTTGCTCATAGACTTATATGTCCACAACGTTATGGGATGGATGTATACGCGGATATTTTATTTACCAGCGATAGTATGGTTAAGTATCACCCCGATACGGTAGAAAAGTTTTATCAAGCAAGTTTAAAAGGGTGGCGCTACGCGGTAATGAATATGGATGAAGCCATTGCCATAACCCAGCAGTTTTATGCGCCTGATCGCAGCTTCCATCAACTGGCATATGAGGCAGAGGTACTGAAAGACTATATTGCTCCACCGAGTACTAATGTGGGTAATATGTCGATGGCTAAATGGCGTTTAATTGCTGACTTATATGAGATTGATCAAACAAAGTTTGATGAAGTAAAAGCTGATTTTATTTATAAATATAAAAAGCAAGAAACACTACAGCTTTCTTGGATGCTGATTGCGGCTATTATAATAAGCATTATTTCTATCCCCCTCTATTTACGTTTAATGTTTAAATCGCGCTAGTGGATTACTTACTCTATTCCCTTGCTCTACTAGGTAAAAAAATAACCGCTTAAATAGCCGCTATTGTGCTGGTATAATTAATTGTCTTTTTTATATCCTAAGCTGTTATGACCTTAATTGAGCAATTTTCTGCCCTCGACTCTTTGCTAATGAATACTCGCTCGTATTGGCAATGCACTGCGTTTGATTTTGACGTCTTACCTTGGCCTGAATTACATGCACCCTTAAGCGCTTTATCTGACCAGGCAGTTGCCGAGTTAGACTCTGATCAACAGCAGCTTTATCAGTTTTTTTCATCTTATATTCCCGCTGTTGAGCAACTTAGCCGATTAGTGTCATTACCTGCCATTCCCAACAGTCGAAAGGAATACCCGTTTTGGATCAGTAATGGTATTAAAGGTCGAAAGTTTACTCAGTTACAAGACTTTGTTGGCGCATTACCCGCTAGTAGCCAGCCTGTATTGGAGTGGTGTGCAGGTAAAGGCCATTTAGGACGAATGTTAGCTTTTAATGGTGCGCAAAGTGTCCACAGCGTTGAGCTACAATCTCATTTGTGTGAACAAGGGCAAAAAAGTGCTCAGCAGCAGGGACTGGCAATGCAATTTAGCCAAGCCGATGTACTTAAGGATAACATTCAGGATTTTTTCAACCCACACACTCATGCCGTCGCTTTGCATGCCTGCGGCGCGTTACACCAAACTTTTATGCATCAAGCTAGTGCGGCAAAAGTACCACAAATTAGCTTTTCACCTTGTTGCTATCATTTATTTACTGATAATAATTACCAAGTGATGAGCGAGTACGCTCAGCAAAGCAGGCTTAATTTAACCCACAGAGATTTAAAGCTCGCCCTGCAAGAAACGGTTACAGCTCCTTCGCGAGTAGGTAAAGTGCGAAAAACAGAAGTGGAGTGGCGACTCGGGTTTGATGCCTTAAGAAAGTCACTTACTGGTGAGTCAGTGTATGTCAGCGTTCCTTCAGTAAATAAAGCGATATTTTCAGATTCGTTTGCAGCGTTTTGTAACTGGGCAGCTGATAAAAAAGCCTTAAAACTGCCAAAAGATATTGATTACAATAAATTTTTATTGATTGGGCAGGCGCGAAAAAAGATAACCGAGCGAGTTGAACTGGTTCGACATGTGTTTAGAAGAGCAATAGAAGTTTGGCTTGTGCTCGATCGTGCTTTATATTTGCAACAGCAAGGCTATAACGTCAGTGTTAGTACATTTTGTGAGAAGCAATTAACACCCCGTAATATTTTAATTTTAGCCAGTTTAACGCCCTCGACCTAAAAGAGATGTAATGAGAAATTTAAATAACTTACTAGAAAATAATAAACGCTGGGCATCTAGAACGAGCGAAGCTAATCCTGAATTTTTTAAAATTTTATCGATGCAACAAAATCCAGAATACTTATGGATTGGTTGCTCTGACTCACGAGTTCCTGCCAATCAAATTGTTGATTTATTACCGGGTGAATTGTTTGTGCACCGTAATGTTGCCAACGTGGTAGTGCACACAGATCATAATTGCTTATCGGTTATGCAGTATGCGGTCGAAGTATTAAAAGTTAAACATATTATGGTTGTTGGCCACTACGGTTGTGGTGGTGTACAAGCGGTATTAAACGAAGATCGCTTTGGCTTTATTGATAACTGGCTACGCCACGTTGGTGATGTAAAAGAAAAGCATTTAGAGCAACTTAATGCTCTACCAGAAAAACAGCGTCTTGATCGTTTAATTGAGCTTAATGTAATTGAGCAAGTGCGTAACGTATCGCGCACTAGCATTGTTCAAGATGCTTGGTTACGAGGTCAAGAGCTCACTGTGCATGGCTGGGTATATGGATTAGAAAACGGTCATTTGCATGACTTAGAATCGGTAGTTAGTTGTGCTGAAGAAGAGTGTGAAAGCTATAAAAAAGCAGTACACCATGTACTAAATAAATCTGCGGACAGTCACCTTTAATATGGCCAAAACGGCGCTAATAATCGGCAGTACCGGCTTAGTTGGCAGCCAGTTATTACAACAGCTGTTAGCATCTTCTAGCTATTCGCAGGTAGTGAGCTTATCGCGCCGCCAATTAGATTTTTCTCATCCTAAATTAATTAGCCATGTTATTGATTTTGAAAATTTGACGCATCATGTTGAATTGTTCAAAGGTGACGTGTTTTTTTCCTGCTTAGGCACCACGCTAAAGCAAGCTGGAAGCGTAGCAGCACAGCGTAAAGTTGATTTTGAATACCAATTTATTTGTGCGCAAATGGCGGCCAATAACGCTGTTCCTCATTATTGTTTGGTGTCATCAAGTGGCGCAAGTGCGCATAGCATGAGCCGTTACCTAAAAATCAAAGGGGAACTTGAGCAGCAGGTAAAGCAGCTTGGTTTTTCGCGCTTGAGTATATTGCAACCGTCTTTGTTAGTCGGCGAGCGATCAGAGCTTAGAATTGCAGAAAAGTTAGGTGAGGTGGTACTGCCACTGTTAACGCGTTTTGGCATCTTCAAACGGTATAGACCAATAACCGGTGAGCAAGTAGCTAATAAATTGCTAAGGGTGAGCATAGAGCAGCAACAAGCAACGGGTTATTATGTGCTGGACGAGCTATTTGAATAACTGAGTGATTAGCGCCATAAAGCAGGTTCGTCTATGGCGTTATATTTATTATTCTGCGTCTGTTTTTGCCGATAATTGCTGTTCAAGTATCGCTACTTTTGCTTCTAATTCAGTCAGCTTTTCACGGGTGCGGATCAGCACTTGGCTTTGAATATCAAACTCTTCACGGCTTACAAAGTCCATTTCGGCAAGCTTATTTTGTAACACTTGCTTGGTTTTACCTTCAAGTGTATCAGCCAGGTTTTTTACACCTTGTGGCATGTTATTAGTGATCTGTTTCGCAATTTCTTCAAGTTTTGCTGGGTTAATCATAGTCGTCCCTTGCCTGTTGCCTAAAATGATAATAACTAATATTACCTTATTGGCTAGGCGTATTGTAGTGATTACGTTAAAATTGCCCGTCTTTTTGCAATCAGCTGGTCGTTATGAAACTCAATCCTAAACAAGATGAAGCGGTAAAGTACATTAGTGGTCCTTGCTTAGTATTAGCCGGCGCAGGCTCGGGTAAAACACGAGTTATCACCAACAAAATTGCTTACTTAGTACAGAAGTGTGAGTATCAAGCGCGTAATATTGCGGCGGTTACCTTTACCAATAAAGCGGCTAAAGAAATGCGCGAGCGGGTTTTGCAAACCTTAGGAAAGCAAGAGTCTAAAGGTTTATGGGTCTCTACATTTCATACACTCGGGCTTGAAATCATCAAAAAAGAGTTAAAAACACTGGGTTTTAAGCCTGGTTTTTCGCTGTTTGACGACCAAGATACGAATCAACTACTCGGTGATTTAACCGAAGATGAGCTTAAAAAAGACAAAGACTTACTTAATCTACTTAAAATGCAAATTGGTAGCTGGAAGAATGAACTCATTTTACCAGAGCAAGCTATTCGCGAAGCCAGAGAGCCACAAAAAGCCTTGTTCGCTCAATTGTACGCACGCTATCAAAACCAACTTCGCGCTTATAATGCACTCGACTTTGATGATTTAATTATGATCCCCACGCTGCTTTTAAGCAGTAACGCCACTTCACGTGAACGTTGGCAGCAGCGTTTTCGGTATTTACTGGTGGATGAATACCAAGATACTAATACCAGCCAATACCAATTAGTAAAATTGCTGGTTGGTGAACGTGCACGGTTTACTGTGGTAGGAGATGACGATCAGTCAATTTACTCTTGGCGTGGTGCTCGCCCACAAAACTTGGTGCTATTAAGTAAAGACTATCCAGGATTAAGATTAATAAAACTAGAGCAAAATTACCGTAGTGCAGGGCGCATTCTTAAAGCGGCTAATATATTAATTGCAAATAACCCCCATGAGTTTGAAAAAAAGCTCTTTAGTGAACTTGGCTATGGTGAGCAAATTAAAGTCATTGGTTGTCGCGATGAAGAGCATGAGTCTGAGCGTGTGGTTGCAGAAATCATTTCGCATAAGTTTATGAAGCGCACCAGCTATAAAGATTACGCGATTTTGTACCGGGGTAATCACCAAGCGCGTGGTTTTGAAAAGTCGTTAATGAGTAACCGTATACCTTATAAAATTAGCGGCGGGATGTCGTTTTTTTCACGTTCTGAAATTAAAGATATCATGGCTTACTTACGTCTTTTAGTGAACCAAGATGATGACAATGCCTTTTTAAGAATCGTGAATACGCCACGGCGTGAAATAGGTACAGTTACGCTTGAAAAACTAGGCACCTTAGCCAATGAAAAACATCAAAGCTTGTTTGCCACCTGTTTTGATAACGACTTAGGATACAGACTAAAAGGACGTGGTTTTAATGCGTTAGCTGGGTTTGCCCGTTGGGTGGTTGAGCTGTCGGATAACGCAGTACGCAGTGATACACTGGAGGCGGTGAAGGATCTAGTACGTAATATTAATTACGAAGCTTACTTGTATGAATCATCGCCTAGTGCCAAAGCCGCTGAAATGCGGATGAAAAATGTGTCCGAGCTGTATCGCTGGATAACAGACATGTTAACAGGCGATGCCGATAATCCGCCAATGACACTGGCTGAAGTAGTTAGTAAATTGACCCTTCGGGACATGCTAGAGCGAAACGAAGAGGAAGATGAAGCAGATGCGGTACAATTACTTACGCTGCATGCTTCAAAGGGGCTCGAGTACCCTTATGTATTTATGGTAGGCATGGAAGAAGGATTGTTGCCACACCAAGTAAGCATTGATGAAGACAATGTGGATGAAGAGCGCCGCCTTGCCTATGTAGGTATTACCCGCGCGCAACAAGAGCTAACTTTAACCTATGCTAAAATCCGCCGTCAGTTTGGGGAGACATCACAAACAGAGCTCAGTCGATTTGTGCAAGAGTTACCGCAAGATGACTTAGCCTTTGAAAACAAAAAAGCGCCGAATACCCAAGCTGAACGGATGGAAAAAGGTCAAGCGCGGGTTGCCAACTTAAGAGCGATGCTGAAAAAGCCGCAATAATATATGTTTAGTGTTATTTTAATTCTGAATTTTTCAGTGTGGCTGACATAGTGCTAGTTAGTGGGTGCTGTTTAGCAACGAATAGGTTTAGACCGTGTTTATCTAAAAGGGCTCTAAAGTTTAATATTGACGGGCCTTTAGCTATTACTTTGATACGTTTTAGCTTAGTAATAGCCAACACCCCTTGCAACTGCAAATCGTAGCATTCTTGCTGTAATATTCGCTTACTAAAGGTGGAGCTTAATAGTAAGTAATCAAATTCTATCTCGGTCACTAAATTAAGCTCGCATTTATCCTTTGCGAAATTATTTAGACCAATAGAGTAGCCCAGCGCTTTAAGCTGTTTTAAGTTTTCTAGTTGCAGCGCACTGGCGTAACGTAATTCTTGATCATCAAACAACAAACAAAGTGGATCAATGTTTAATGGCTGCTTTAGTGCAGCAGTTAATAAAGAGAACTCATGCTTTTCTAAAAGCAGACTTGAGCAAGGCAGAAGAGCAACGCTTATTTCAGCGTCTTTCGCTTGTTGATACGCTTGTAAAATCAGTTGGAGTTCTACTTTTATATGCTGTTCTTTATCACTTGCAAATTTCTTTAAAATATCAAAACTAGTAAAGCCAAGTACAGGGTGTTCACCAAACGCTTCAAATAATGAGGCATATTGATAATGCTCATCCATAGAAATAATATCTGAGCTACGAAACGTCATAGGTAATACATCAAGATGGTGCAATGTTTGTGACTCATGTTGCAGCATTGGCTCTGTGAGTAACGGGTGAAATAATTCGAAGCGATTTTTACCAGAGTTTTTAGCGTAATACATTGCGGCATCAGCATCTCTAATAATTTCATCTGTATGTTTATAGCTTTGTTTTGAATAAGTGATACCAATACTCGCGCCGCTTTGCACACAAATACCTTTTGTACAGAAAGGTTTTCGCATGATGTTGATGATTCGATTTGCAACATCTTCAGCTTGGTTTGGCTCGGTTAAATGAGTGAGTAAAATTACAAATTCATCTCCCCCTAAGCGTGCTAATAAATCATGCTCACGGATACATTGAGAGAACAACTGACCCACGCTAATTAAAAATTCGTCTCCGGCATGGTGCCCAAGCTGGTCGTTTATATCTTTAAATTTATCAAGATCAATAAACAATACCGCAAAGTGCTCATCAGGGTGACGTTGGTAAAACTGTAGCGTTTTTTCTAGCTGCGTTAAAAATAAATTACGATTAGGCAAGCTTGTTAATGAGTCATGGTGCGCATCGTGATACAGCTGCTGTTCTATTTTTTTACGCTCATCAATTTGCATCTGTAAATGCAAATTTGCTTGGCTTAACTCTTTGGTTTTTTCGTTTACTCGAGAAGCGAGCTCTTGGTGACTTTTTTTCAGCGCCTGTGAGGCTAATTTTGTTTGTAATACCGTGGCAATTTGATGCGATACAAAGGTAATGAGTTCTGCATCATCTTGTGTGAAAAGATGTTCATTATTATAAGCTTGGCAAACAATTAAACCAATAACCCCTTGCGATGTTTTTAGCGGAGCGCCAAGCCAGCTGGTGGCTCTTCTAGATTCATCAATTGGTTTTTCACGCTCTACAATGCCACTATCTAATAACTCTTGTGCTCTTTGCGGGTGAATTATTTGTGTTTCTTCGGTGCTGATCACCAGCTCACTGTACCCTTTTGCAAAGCGCCTTGGTTGGGTGCTGCCTTGAAATTCGTCAACACTGTAAGGAAAACTAATCCAGCCCGTTTCTTTATCATACAAGGCAATATAAAGATTTTTTGCGTAAGTGATGGTTTTTATTATTTCGTGTATTTGAAAATAAGCATCATCTAGGTTTTTAGCTTGAGTTGTCAGCTCTGAAATTTTAAATAATATTTGCTGGCGTTGCAGGGCGCTTTTTCGCTGTTGTATTTCAACATTTAAAGCATCATTGCTTTGCGTTAATGCACGGGTTCTTAGTTTTACTTCTGATTCGAGCAACTCTCGTTTCTTAACGCGTTCAATAGCTGTCGCTAAATAAAGTGACATTGCTTCAAGTAGGTTTATTTGTTGCGAACTATAACCCTGCTCAGTGTCGTAACTTTGCGCTGCTAATACGCCAATAATATTTTTTTCTTGATAAACTGGAACGCCTACCCAGTGTTCTGCAGGTGTACCTAATGCTTTAAATAAGCCTTGCTGTGCAGCATCATGCATTTGTTGCTTAGTGAAATAAGTGGTCTTTCCTTGCTTAAACACATAACCCGTTGCGCCTTCTTCAAAATTATTCTCCCGATTAAGTGGTACAGAAATTCCATCTTTTTCATCAGAAAAATAAGACAGTTCCAACTGTTGTGATTGCGGCTCAACAAGCACCACATAAAAGCTTTTACTCGGGACATACTTTTGTAAAATGTCATGAATAGCTGGGTAAAGTAAGGTTAATTCGGCAACAGTACTTGCTTGCTCTGATAGCTGTATCAGGGCATTGTGGAGGTGGTAGGCATGTTTGTACTTTTTCAATAGTGCTTTTAGTCGTTTATTTTTGCGCACTACGCTACTCGGTACAATGAGTTTATCTTCCAATGATGTTTAACCAGTTATAATTTTTTGTATAGTTATTAATCATTATAGTTCCACTTTTAACATTTTGCGTCAAGTAGATATTTATCTTAATTATGCTGCGAAAAGTCGATAATTAGAAACAAAAAAGGCTTACTGTGAGTAAGCCTTTCATTTATAGTTTTAGCCTGACTGATTTTATTTAGCAGTCATAAAGTCGATTGCTGCGCTTATTTCATCATCAGAACAATCCATACATGTACCACGTGGCGGCATTGCATTGAAGCCGTTGATTGCATGATCTAATAAGGTATCTTTTCCTTTAGCAATACGAGGAGCCCAATCGTCAGCTGATTTAGGAGCGCCTAAAGCCCCTGTACCATGACAAGCAAAACAGGCCGCTTGATATACTTGCTCGCCTGAACGAGGCCCTGTTGGTGCAGCAACCGCTACTTTTTCACCTTCAAGGTAAACAGCACCGATAGGCGCTAAACGTTTTTTAATTGCATCTTCAGTCATAGAGTTATCATATGGCTGTGCGTATGCGGTGGTTGCTAGCACAAGTAATGCTGCAGCTGATAGTTTTTTCATTTTGCCTTGCCCACTTCAATTTGAACGTGATCAATCACGATTTTAAATGACGGAATTTAAACCAATTATAACTCCACTAAGTCATTTATAAAATGCTCAGAGTCGATTTTATTTAGAAATACGACTAATGATTGTCTTAACTCAATAAAATTACATGGTTTAGCGCATAGTTAAATTATAAAACGGGATCATCACGCCTTTAATGCGATCAAAGCCCTTACGACTAACTCATAGCTAATACGTTACGCACTAACTTATCGATTCCTGCATCTGCATCCATAATAGACTGTGCCAACATATAGGCCGGTGTCGTAACGAGTTTATTGCTTTTATCAATAACAATATCATCCACTTTACACTCTACGTGTTCAGCGCCTAATGTGCTAAGAGCCTCGGCTGTGTCGCTATCATTACCAATAGTAAGCTGAGGTTTATGATAAATAAAAGGCAATAGAGCCGGTGCAATACACATGTAACCCGTGGCTTTTTTTGCATCCGCAAACGCTTTACAAGCGCTAAGTACTGCCTCGTTTACTTTAGCGTTAGTGCCATTAATAGCAAAGTCAGATAGATTTTTAGCTACCCCGAAGCCCCCAGGGACAATGAGTGCATCAAATTGTGTAACGTCTAATTCAGCGAGTGACTTTATATTGCCACGGGTGATGCGAGCTGATTCAACTAATACATTTCGCGGCTGTGCTATTTCTTCACCAGTGATGTGATTAATGGTGTGATACTGCTCTATATCAGGTGCAAAGCACTGATACTGAGCATTATTTTTTTCAATGTGTAATAAAGTCAGTACCACCTCATTAATTTCGCTACCATCAAACACACCACAACCTGCTAAAATTACAGCTATATTTTTCATATTATTTCGCTCCATTAAAGTCTCTTAAATAAAGTTTAACACGATGAATCAGCCGATTTAAAAATTTATTTGCTCGTTTTTTAGGCGCAAAGCACGTTGTTATGCGCTATATGCCATTTAGTGATTAGTAGGCATGAAAAAAATTATAAAGGATCGCTATGATCTTTGATCCATTATGCTAGAATGCTCATCCAGTTATTTAAATGGACGTAAATAATTAAGGTGGGTTATAAAACCAGTGACGGTATAAATGCTTTTTCCACATTAATAGAAAAATAATAAAAAAGAACCTCGAATTATCTTTGTTTAAACAAAACAATAAGTTACAAATTAATCTAGGCATTTTAAGATGCTTCGGATGTATTGCTTGTGGGTGTTATCTACATAGTTATCCACAACTTACTAAAAATGTAGCGCGATTACTCACATTAATTCACAGTCGTTTTATTTACTGCCTTATGGCATGCTTACACTCATATTACTTTTTTGTATTTAGGATCCAATTTTACCATGGCTCAGATCCCCGAAAACCCGCTTATTTTAGTTGATGGCTCTTCATATTTGTTTCGTGCTTATCATTCACCACCACATCTAACCAACTCTAAGGGTGAGGCCACCGGTGCCATTTATGGCGTGGTAAACATGCTTAAAAGTTTGATCAAACAATATGATCCCTCACATATGGTGGTGGTATTTGACGCCAAAGGTAAAACCTTCAGAAATGATATGTACAGTGAGTATAAAGCGAACCGTCCGCCAATGCCTGATGATCTGCGTACTCAAATAGCGCCGCTGCACAGTATTATCAAAGCAATGGGTTTTCCGTTAATTAGTATTGAGGGCGTGGAAGCCGATGACGTAATCGGTACTTTTGCACGGATTGCCTCTGAGCAACAACGTCATGTGCTGGTATCGACTGGTGATAAAGATATGGCGCAGTTGGTCAATGAGCATGTAACCTTGATTAATACCATGACCGACAGTATTTCAGATCCCGAAACTGTGGTTGAAAAGTTTGGTGTTGGACCTGAACTTATTATCGATTATTTAGCTTTAATGGGCGACAAAGTAGATAATATTCCTGGCGTTGAGGGTTGTGGACCTAAAACAGCAGTTAAATGGTTACAAAAGTACGGATCGCTTCAGGGCGTAATTGATAATGCTTCTGATATAAAAGGTAAAATAGGCGAGAAACTGGCAAAAGCGATTGATCATTTACCGTTAAGCTATGAGCTTGCCACTATTAAATGTGATGTTGAGGTTGAATCTGATCTTGATACTTTTAAATTACAAACACCGAATAAAGACGAATTAATTGCCTTATACGGTGAATGTGAGTTTCGTCGTTGGCTAGCTGAATTGCTAGACAACCCAAAAGATGCCGACACACATTTAGCAGTACCAACGCAAGAGAATGAGCTGCCAAAAGTTGAAGATGCGCACTATGAAACTATTTTAACTGAGGCCCAATTTGAGACATTAATAGAACAGCTTAATGAAGCTGAGCTATTTGCTTTTGATACAGAAACAACCAGTTTAGAGTATATGAAAGCGCAATTGGTCGGTATGAGCTTTGCGGTTAAAGCAGGGGAAGCGGCTTATTTACCAATAGCACATGATTATCCCGATGCGCCCGAGCAGTTAAGCCTTGAATTTGTGATGCAAAAGTTGGGGCCGATATTAGCAGACGAAAATAAAGCTAAAGTAGGTCAAAATCTAAAATACGATAAAAGCGTGCTTGCCAATGCAGGCTACGAATTAAATGGTATTAAGTTCGACACTATGCTGGAGTCTTATGTATTTAATAGCGTAGGCACCCGTCATGATATGGACTCGTTGGCGCTTAAATACTTAGGCCACAAAAATATTAGCTTTGAAGATATTGCTGGTAAAGGTAAAAAGCAGCTTACATTTAATCAAATAGAACTTGAAAAAGCAGCGCCTTATGCTGCTGAAGATGCCGATATTACTTTGCGTTTGCACCAAGTGTTATGGCCGAAACTTGAAGCGGATGAAAAACTAAAATCGGTGTTTGAAGATATAGAAATGCCACTAGTAAGTGTTATTTCTGATATTGAGCGCACCGGTGTTGCTATCGACAGCAACATGTTGGCCACGCATAGCCAACGTTTAGGTGAGCGATTACTTGAGCTTGAAAAAGAAGCGTTTGAAATCGCGGGCGAACCGTTTAACTTAAGCTCACCAAAGCAACTACAGGTGCTGTTATTTGAAAAGCTCGAATTGCCCGTTATCAAAAAAACACCTAAAGGCGCGCCCTCTACAGCAGAAGAAGTACTACAAGAGTTAGCGCATGATTACCCATTGCCTAAAGTGATTATTGAGCATCGTGGTTTATCTAAGCTCAAATCAACCTACACCGATAAGTTACCCTTGATAGTCAATGAACGCACGCAGCGAGTGCATACTTCTTATCACCAAGCGGTAACAGCAACAGGTCGATTAAGCTCAAGCGATCCTAATTTACAAAATATTCCTATTCGTTCAGAGGAAGGGCGTCGTATTCGTGAAGCGTTTATTGCCGCAGATGGGTATAAAATTGTGGCTGCCGATTACAGTCAAATAGAACTGCGTATTATGGCGCATCTCTCGCAAGATAAGGGATTACTAAGCGCATTTGCTAATGGCTTAGATGTTCACAGTGCCACGGCTGCTGAAGTATTTGGGGTTGAGCTTGAAGAGGTAACATCAGATATGCGCCGTAAAGCTAAAGCGGTAAACTTTGGCTTAATTTATGGTATGTCAGCATTTGGCTTAGCACGTCAACTTGATGTACCACGCCATGAAGCGCAGCATTATATTGATAAATATTTTGAGCGTTTTCCAGGTGTTTTAGAGTACATGGAAACAACGCGTGAGAAAGCGGCCGAAAATGGCTATGTAGAAACAATTTTTGGTCGTCGCTTACATTTACCAGAAATAAATGCGCGCAATGGCGCTCGTCGCAAAGGCGCTGAGCGCGCAGCAATTAATGCACCGATGCAAGGCACTGCGGCTGATATTATTAAAAAAGCGATGTTAAGCGTGCATGCTTGGGTTAATCAGCAAGCACCTAATACAGTTAAGCTGCTCATGCAGGTACACGATGAATTGGTATTTGAGATTAAAACAGAATGTACTGAGCAATATACCAAACAGATTTGTGAGCTGATGTCACAAGCGGCGCAGTTAGATGTACCACTTATTGTTGAAGCTGACGAAGGTGATAACTGGGAACAAGCACACTAATTTAGCGCTACTGTACTGGTTTTAATATAGGCCAAATACAGAGTCCAAAAAGAGAATCATAAAGCGCCGCTAGGCGCTTTTTCTTCATCTTTCAGGTTAAAAAAAAGTTAAATTAAACAGCAGTTTGTATTAAATCGTTAGAGGTTCGTCAATTCGCTACGATTATCAATAATATGCTTGTATTTTTACACTTGCTTTTGGTAAAGTGCCGCCCGTCCTCATCCTGTAGGACATCCTGTTGATGATGCATCGTAAGATGCAACGTATTAATAGCTTCTCCCCAGTTTGCTATATCGGCCTATCATATATTTGATGGGCCGTTTTTTTATTGTCTTGCATCCAAGCGTTAAATTTATTCTCTAATTGCACTTAGCGTTTCAAGTGATACCATCAGTCTACTTAGCATTTTCGATTTACCACACAGTAACTAATGATTTTCAGCTGGGCTGATCAAAGTATTATTTTTACCGGTATAAGTCTTTTTATTTTAGGAGTGCATTATGTTTAAAACGTTAGCTATCGCAGGTTTATCTTTATCATGTTTACTAGTTTCAGGTGCTGCATCGGCAAACTGGCAACTATTGAACGATAAAAGCCAATTAAGTTTTGTATCAATTAAAAAAAATAGCATTGCTGAAGCAAGTCACTTTACTCAGTTAGCAGGGCAGCTGAGCGATCAGGGTCAATTTAGCGTAAACGTTGATTTAACCTCAGCCGAAACCTTTATCCCTATCCGTAACGAACGTTTAAGTAAAATATTGTTTGAGTCTGACACGTTTGCAAACGCAGTATTAACCGCTGACTTATCTGATAAGTTGTCACTTATTAAGCAACCAGGGCAGTACGTATTAAAAGGTATTAGCGCTGAGCTAGACTTTCATGGTCATAAAAAGCCACTTGCTGTTGATGTACTCGTAAGCAGTGCGGCCAATGGAGATTTAAGTGTGGCATCATTCACCCCTATTATTATCAACAGTGATGACTTTAAGATCACCGAAGGGGTAATGCAGTTACAAAAATTAGCCGGATTACCTTCAATTGCTACTGCCGTGCCAGTTACTTTTGCACTGACATTTAAAAAACAGTGATTTCACTTAACGAGCTTAGCAAGCAACTCAGCGAGCCAAGCAAACCTTTTGAACAATGGCAGCCCGCTCACTGCGGGCAGTTACCATTATTGATTGATGAGCAAGGTAAATGGTTTTACGCAGGTAGTGAAATTACTCGTCAATCAATGGTGAAACTTTTTGCCAGTGTATTATGCAACGAAGATGGGCAGTTTTACTTAAAAACACCCGTAGAAAAAATCGCGATTGAGGTGAAGGATGCGCCTTTTATTATTGTAAATTGGCATAGTGAAAAGACATCAGAGGGAAGTGTTATTTGTTGTATTGATAACTTAAACCGTACATGGTTATTAAGTCGTTCTGAGTCACTTTATATCAATGACTACAAAGGCGCTGCTGTGCCTTATATGCAGTTACCCTACGGCTGCTTTGCGCGAGTTGCGCGAAATGTGTTTTATCAGTGGGCTGAAATAGCCGAAACAGATGAGCTCGGCTATTTTATTACCTCCGCACAGCAGAAATTTTACTTACAGTAATTATTCGCTATCTGGCGCTACTAAATCAGCAGGTGGAACGGCCACGATTGGGCCTAAATACCACTCATCTAGCTTTTTAGCGACTTCTGGTAAGCCGGTGCCTTTAAGTGATGAAAATGCATGAACCGTAATATCGCCATCTAATTCACTTAACTCACGACGTACGCTAAGAACTTGTGATTTACGCGGACCTTGCTTTAGCTTATCGGCTTTAGTTAATAGTGCCAATACCGGAATTTCACTGCCTACAGCCCAATTAATTAAGTCGCGGTCTAAATCTTTTAATGGATGACGAATATCCATTAATACCACAATACCTTTTAAACTTTGACGTTTTTGCAGGTATTCGCCTAGCGATTTTTGCCATTTCTTTTTCATTTCAATCGGCACTTTTGCAAACCCATAGCCAGGTAGGTCAATTAGGCGCATATTATCTACATCGGCAAGTTCAAAGGTGTTGATCAGCTGAGTACGGCCGGGTGTTTTACTGGTTCGTGCTAACTTTTGATCGGTTAGGGCATTTAGCGCACTTGATTTACCTGCATTAGAGCGACCGGCAAACGCGACTTCAATTCCCGTATCAGCAGGTAATTTAGTGATGTCTGGCGCGCTTGTAACAAAAGACGCAGTGTTATACTTGATACGAGATTTGAGCACAGGCTCTCCTAAAACTTAAAAAAATAACATTGGGTAAACCAAATTCACCCGTGGCGCGTATTTTATACTATAAAGTAGCTATTAAAAAGTGTATTTGAGCATGTAAGATCATTGCTGACAGTACATTTTAACTGGCTTAGCGTTTAATTTTACTCAAAACCCTATAATTTATAGGTTTAATGTGTGTAGAAAACGTGCCAGAGAATTTAATATCGTGTAGAATATAAAAATCACAACATCCATATTGTAGATGATACAGGGTCGGAAACAGAGAATTCACCATGAAAAAAATAGCACTATCTTTAACTATATTGCTTGGTGCGTTGTCAGCAAGCAACGCAACAGCATTTGATGGCGATGTAAACGCAGGTAAAGAAAAATCAGCAACGTGTGCGGCTTGTCACGGCCCAGACGGTAATGCGCCGGTTAACATCTACCCAAAAATTGCAGGCCAACACGCAGATTACATATACAAGCAACTTACTGAATTTAAATTAGGTATGACTTCGGGCGGTAAAGAAGGTCGTATGAATCCAGTAATGAGCGGTATGGCAATGCCATTAAGTGATCAAGATATGAAAGACTTGGCTGCTTACTTTGCTTCTTTGAACATGTCTGAAGGTGCTACACCGAAAGATGTTCAAGAAACAGGCGCAATGTTATATAAAGCAGGTGATGCTGAGCGCGGTATCCCATCATGTGCGGCTTGTCATGGTCCACGTGGTAATGGCTCTTCACTTGCTAAATTCCCAAAGATTTCTTTCCAACATCCAGAATACATCAAGTCACAACTTGAACAGTTCAGAGATGGTGTTCGTAATAACGACCTAAATGGTGTTATGCAGGACATTGCAAAGAAACTAACAGATAAAGACATTGAAACACTCTCTAAATACCTTGGTGGTCTACACTAAAGTCGTATTTATTTAGATGTTGTTAACATAATATAATGTTAATTAGTGAAAAAGGCAGCTTTAGCTGCTTTTTTTGTGCCTGCCGTGACCGATAAAGCTCCTTCTCTTGTAAGACATTGACCATACTTTGGTGTAAGAAAAATCTCATTTTATTTTTATTTTTTAATGTAACTTATTGTAATTTATATCTTTTAGTGTTTTTTGTCATATGTAGTACAAGAAAAAAGATATAAATTAGTTGTAACAAAATTATTAACGAGTAAATTAACCCCTGTCGCAAAAACAATAACAAATAGGAAAACGTTATAAGGATAGTAGCGCGGCACGACTGAATAGCACATAGAGTGTGCTACCAAAGGAAATATCAAAAAAGTGTTAGGAAGACCGAAAATAATAAAATACTCATGGAAGTTTAATAATAAAAACAAAATGGAATGCTACACGGAAGATAAATAATAAAAATACGGATAGAAAATAATAATAAAAACAATAAAGACTAAAAAGTCGAAGGGAGAAGTGTCCATATAATGGCGCTCAGATTAGTAGGCGGTAGAGATGTTTTCTCTACCGCCTTTTTATTTGTCCTGTTACAATACCCCCCGTTTAAAAAAAGCACCTTAACTGTGCTTTGGCGCACAAAACGCCCAAACTGAATTCTCCTGGCTAGGCCAGCACCGCGATGCCCATTGAGTTGCGCCTCGCTCAAAACCTCTTAAGTGAGACGATCAAGATATGAGTAGAAAGAAAAAGTCACGTAAAATTCCATCAAATGGTCCCGTTCGTTTAAGTCAAGATAAGCTTAAAGAAATGCGCGCATTGAAAGAGCAACGTGTTAAAAAAACTAAGGGCGCTAAGCCTGGTTCACGTAATGCACCGGATGCATTGAGTAATGACACTCAAAAAGCAGGTTCGGCTGCTAAAGATAAACGCGTTGGTAGTAAAAAAGCAGTGCCATTGGTTGCACCTGCTGCTGAACCAAAAATCGAAATGAAACGTAACCTTAAACCTGTAGCAGAGCTTAAAAAGGCTGTTGAACCAGAATTAACGCCTGAACAAGAGTTAGAAGCCCTTGAAAATGATGAGCGCTTACTTAAATTAGTTGAGCGTCATGAGCAAGGTGAAATGCTAACGGGTAAAGATGCAAAATACTTTAATAGCCGCATAGCGCGTCACCAAGTGCTTTGTAAATTATTAGGCATTGAAGATGAAGAAGAGTTTGAAGATGACTTCAGCGATGAAGACAGTAATTCAGACTTTGATCAATACCTATCAAACGATCTAGCGAATGAATGGCTAGATGACGACGAAGATAAGTAATAAGGACACGCAATGAGTACAGCAGTGATCTTAGCCTTAGTTGTAGGTGCTGCTATTATAGCGGGCTTGGCATTTTATGCGGGTCAGTTGCTCTATAAGCTAAATGTGCAAAAAAAGCTAATTAGCAAAAAACAGGCAGAGCAACAGCAAAAGCTAAAACAGTCGCGTTTAAAGCGTAATGCGAAGTTAGCCGATAGTATTCATTTAATTGCACGTGCTATGAATGAAAAGCAATGTGATTATTCTGAGGGGTGCTTACGTATTTGGGTGCTTATGTCGCAATATAGTTTTGATACTGAGCGCGACCTAACGAGTGCATACCCGGGTATTTATAAAATGTACGACGTGGTAAAAGAAATGCCAACCCATGATTCGCGCAAAAAGTACGCTAAAAAAGAAATTTTTAAGCAAGACACGGCGCGCTGGCGTGCAGAAGAATCACTGAGTGATGAAATTGAAGCTGACTGTAAAAAAATTATTGTTGAGTTTAAAGCAGCCCAAGGCAGCGAAAACGTGGTTTTTAACTAGCGCTTAGATTTTGCGGCATATATAAAAAAAGCAGACCTTGGTCTGCTTTTTTTATGCGTACTAGTTTTAAATTATATAACGCGTGAGAAGCGAGTGGCATTTATCTGTTTTTGTAAATGCGCATCAAAGCACATACAAATAATACGAATAAATAAATTCCCTTTTGGTGTTACGCTAATTAGGTTGTTTTCTATTGTTACCATTTCATCGGCAATTAATGGTGCGAGTGCCTCTAAAGCATCTTGAAAGTAGTCATTAAAGCTGATTTTATGTTTGTTAGCGAATACGCTCATATCAAGCTCAAACTGGCAAATAAGCTGCTTAATCGCATCGGCGCGAATAATATCATCTTGGGTTAAATGCATGCCTTTATTAATGGCACTGCCTGCTTGCTCATCAACTGCTTGATAATAATGTTTTAACTCTTTTTTATTTTGTAATATCGCTGTGCCTATTTGTGAAATAGACGAGACACCTAAGCCCAATAAGTCGCACTCGCCATGAGTGGTGTAGCCTTGAAAATTACGATGCAGCTGATTCGTATTTTGTGCAATGGCTAGCTCATTATCAACTTTTGCAAAGTGATCCATACCTATAAATTGATAGCCCGCCTGCGTCATTTGCTCTAGGGTATTTTTAAACATGGTGAGCTTATTATGGGCACTAGGTAAATCAGCATCTTTTATTTTACGTTGGGCGGCAAAACGTTCTGGTAAATGAGCGTAGTTAAATACTGAAACGCGGTCAGGGTTTAAGGCAATAAGTTGCTCAATCGTTTGTGTAAAGCTCTCAGGTGTTTGTAGTGGCAGGCCATAAATCATATCAGCATTAATTGATTTAAAGCCCAACTGTTTTGCTTGGGTAATTAATTGCTTTACCTCATCAACATGCTGAGGGCGATTAACAGCCAGCTGAACCTGATCATTAAAATCTTGAATACCAAATGACACACGATTAAACCCCAACTCGCTTAAATCAACCAGCATATTGTCAGCCAGTGAGCGAGGGTCGATTTCGATACCGCGCTCACAGGTATCGCTAAAGTTAAAGTGTTGCTCTAGTAGCTTTACTAAGCGAGTCATTTGGGCTGCGGTCAAAAAGGTTGGAGTACCGCCTCCTAAATGTAATTGCTCAACCCGATAGTCTTGAAATAGCGGCGCTTGTGCTGCGATTTCTTTAGCTAAAAAGTCTAGGTAGGTATCGGCTTTAGATTGGTGGCGAGTAATGACTTTATTACAGCCACAGTAATAACAAAGCTGACTACAAAAAGGAATATGAATATATAAAGACAACGAACGGGTTTGCGATGATTCAATAGCGCTAATCAAATCTTGTTGCTGATAACCATCAGCTAACGAAAGCGCGGTCGGGTAAGACGTGTAACGCGGGCCCGATACATTGTATTTGTTTATTAAAGTTTGATCCCATTGAGGAAGTTTAATCATCACGCGCACCTTATCTTTTAAGTTGCTGCGTATTGTAAAAAAGCAAAGGGGAGGAGGTTTTGATCTACAACAAAAAAAGGTGCCGCAGCACCTTTTTAATATATAACGCGGCTGCGTTACATTATGGCGTCTTTTAAGTAGTGAAATAACTCTTTGTAGCTTCTTGCTGGTTTTTCAGCTTTTACTTCTTTGGCAGCATTACGCACCATTTGGCGCATTTTTTGGCGCTCAAGCGCAGGATATTGTTCAATTGTTTCGTTGATTAAGTCATCGCCTTGTTCAATTAAATCACTGCGCAGTTGCTCAATTTTTTTGATCATAACCTCAGCTTGGTTATTTTTATTAAGCATGACATCAATGATCGCTTTAATTTCTTCAATATTTTCTACCGTACGAAGGGTTTTTGCGATGTAATTTAAATGTCGGCGGTAGGCATCACTTTTATTACTTATTTTATCAGCAACCACCATTGCTTCTTTTAAGTCATCATTAAGCGGCAGGCGTTCACGCTGCTTTTTACCCATTTTGGCAATTTCAGATCCTAACTGATGAAACTCTTGCGCTTCGCGCTTAAGTTCACTTTTTGATACATATATAATTTCTTCTTCAATTTCAGCAGGCTTGCCTTTTTTCTTCGCCATGGGGTGCTCTTAAATAAAAATAACTTCATCTATTATACGCGATTCTTTTAGTGATTAATATTAGCTGATGTGGTGCAGTGAGTGTGTTAGCATTTAAATATAAAAAATGTGTGCAATATGGCCTTCAGGGCTCAGGACAGAATTTATGAAAAGCCAACACCAAGATCCAATTTATTCGCAAATCTCTCAAGTAAAAGACGCTGTATCAGAAGTACTTGAACATGCTAAAAAACTAGGTGCTACCGCTGCAGAAGCTGCTATGTCAAGCACTTCTGGGCTGTCGGTAAGTACGCGCATGGGGGAGGTAGAAACCATTGAGTTTAATCAAGACGGTGGTTTAGGTATTAGCGTGTATGTTGGCAATAACAAAGGCTCGGCATCAACGGCTGATTTAAATCCTAAAACATTACGTGCTGTGGTCGAAAAAGCCATCGATATTGCTAAATTCACTTCAGACGATCCATGTAATGGCATTGCTGATAAAGAACTGCTTGAGTTTGCCCCTAAAGATTTAGACTTGTTTCATCCTTGGGATGTAAGCCCAGAGCAAGGGATTGATTTGTGTCATGCAGCAGAGCAAGCCGCATTAAACGCCGATGAGCGAATTGTGAATTCAGATGGCGCTAGCTTTTCATCGCATCAAGGGTTGCGAGTATATGGTAACAGCCATGGTTTAATTGCCGGCTTCCCTCGAACCCGTCACAGCATTAGCACTATGGTGATAGGTAAAGAGGGCGAGCATATGCAGCGCGACTCAGCCTACACGATTTCTCGCGATCAAGCAGGATTAAAAGATGCAGCAAGTGTTGGACTTGAAGCTGCAGCAGAAACCCTAGCAAAACTAAACAGCCAAAAACTAGGCACCATGAAAGTGCCGGTTATTTTTAGAGCCGATATTGCTAATTCATTGTTTGGCCATTTGGTATCAGCAATTGGTGGTGGCGCACTGTATCGTAAATCCAGCTTTTTATTGGATAGCTTAGGCACGCAGGTATTTAGCAAAACCGTTAATATTTCAGAGCGTCCGCACTTACTTAAAGGCTTAGCATCATCGCCATTTGATAGCGAAGGGGTTAAAACTCTCGACAGAGAAATAATTCACGGTGGCGAGTTACAAACGTATTTATTAGCAAGCTATGCGGCACGTAAAATGAATATGACCCCAACAGGGCACGCTGGCGGTATTCATAATTGGTTAGTAGAACAAACGCATCAAGATTTAACTGCATTATTAAAAACCATGGGTACGGGCTTATTAGTTACAGAATTGATGGGGCAGGGCGTGAATACAGTAACCGGTGACTACTCTCGCGGTGCGGCTGGTTTTTGGGTTGAAAATGGGGAAATACAATACCCAGTAAGCGAAATTACGATTGCTGGTAATTTAAAAGATATGTTCAAAGGTATTTCCGCTATAGGTGGCGATATAGAGCGTCGCGGCGGGATTCAGACTGGTTCAGTACTGATTGAACAAATGCAAGTAGCAGGTGCTTAATACCCATCCGCAATAATATTTATTTCAGTGAATTGGTATAAACCCACATTGCTTGCTTAAATTAAGTTTAATTTAAGCAAGCCTTCTTTTGATGTTTTTAAGGTGTGATATGGCTAAAGATAGATATGCGCCAAAACCGTTAACCGATATTATGGCTGGGCTGAACAACCGCTTAGCAGCCTATGCGGGAAAAAGCCAAGCACTGGATACACAGCAACAATTGTTGCGCGATTTCTTAGGCCCTAAGTTAGGTGAAAAGTGCCGAGTAAGTAATTACCGTGACGGCACCTTAATGATAGAAGCCGTTTCTGCACCTATTGCGCTTAGGCTTAATTATTTAAAAATGGACATGCAATCGCATTTTAGAGCCGCGGGTATGGCCGAGCTTGGGCAAATTAAAATTACTGCCAATCCACAGGCAACTCAACGGTTAAGCACTCGACCTAAAGTGGCTGATGGCAAACCAACGAACTCCCTTAAAATGAGTGAACAAACGGCTGATTATTTAAATGCGATCGCCGATTCTGCTCCACCGTCATTAAAAGAAAAGCTTCAACGCTTAGCTTTACATGGTAAAAATAAACCTTAATTAAATACCATTTAACACCTTGCTCGGTTTGTTTTGCTGGCTTTAAAATACTTTGTTACATATTCGATTTTATTGTTATTTAAATCAGGTTTATGATGCCTAGTTAGTACTTCCTAAATTAGGTTGTAGCTGATGCGTATTTCATTAAGCAGATAATAGACTGCATCCTATTGTTGTTTTTTTTGAGTTATCAAACCTTAATGAAATGCGTATTTATTCTAATTAATATACGGAATTCTTATGAAAAAAATAACAATGACTGCCGCCAGTATTGCATTGGCGTTAGGTTTGGTTGGTTGCGGCGAAAAGCCACAAGAAATGCAAGCAGAAACAACAACAGTAACCGCACCGGTAGCAACCCCTGGTGCCTTAGGTGTTGATTTACAAAATATCGATAAAAGTGTTCGTGCACAGGATGATTTTTACTACCACGTAAACGGTAAATGGTTAGAAAAAACTGAAATCCCTGGCGATAAGTCAAACTATGGGTCGTTCTCACAGTTATATGATGAATCGCAAAAAGCAATGAAAACAGTACTAGAAAATGCCAGTACCAATAGCAGCGCAAAGCCAGGTTCAGATGAATATAAGATCGGCGCATTTTATACTAGCTACATGGCTGAAAATGCTCGTGAAGAGTTAGGGATGTTACCACTTGAGCCGGCTATTAAAAGCATTGATACAGTGAAAGATAAAGCCGCGTTGGTCACACTGATGGCACAGCTACAAGTTAAAGGCGGAGATCTTCCTTTTGGCTGGTATGTTAATAATGATGCTAAAAACTCAAGTGAAAATGCGCTTTATGCTTATCAAGCGGGACTTGGTTTACCTGATCGTGACTACTATTTAAAAGATGATGAAAAATTCACAAAAATTCGCGCGGCTTATCAAACCTATATCACCGATATTTTAGCTAAAGCTGGCGTTAATAATGCCGCGGATGCAGCCAAAGCGATACTTGCCCTTGAAACGACACTTGCTGATGCACAGTGGAGTCGGGTACAAAGTCGTGATGCAACAAAATCATATAATAAAATGTCAGTAGCTGAAGCTAACACGTTAATGGGAGATTTTGATTTAAGTGCTTACTTTGAAGCCGTTGGTGTTGATGCTCAAGAGTTGATTGTGCGCCAACCAAGTTACTTTGAAAAATTTGCAGACATTTTCAAAAATACAGACTTAACGGTTTGGCAAAACTACTTAAAATTCCATTTCGTTAGTAATTACGCGCAGTTGCTAAATAAAGACTTAGTGGATTTAAAATTTAATTTTTACAGCACCACATTACGCGGTGTTGAAGAGCAAGCGCCACTTTGGAAGCAAGCTGTTGATGCATCAAACAGTGTACTGGGTGAAATTTTAGGTAAAGTCTACGTTAAAGAAAACTTCCCGCCAGAAGCGAAAGCGCGCATGGAAGAATTAGTTGATAACGTGATTAAAGGCTATTCAGTGGCAATTGAAAACCTTGAGTGGATGAGCCCTGAAACAAAAGTTGCGGCGCAAGAAAAGCTGGATAAGTTTACGCCTAAAATTGGTTACCCAGATAAATGGAAAGATTATTCAGATTTAGTAATTAACCCTGATGAACTAGTAGGTAACTATATTCGCTACAGTGAGTGGGCTTATGCAGATATGATTGCTAAATTAGGTAAGCCAGTTGATCGCTCTGAGTGGCATATGACGCCACAAACAGTGAATGCTTACTACAACCCAGTGAATAACGAAATAGTATTCCCTGCGGCGATTCTGCAGCCTCCTTTCTTTAATTTAGAAGCAGATGATGCGGTTAACTATGGTGCTATTGGTGCGGTTATTGGCCATGAGTTAGGCCATGGCTTTGATGACCAAGGTGCAAAATACGACGGTGATGGCAATTTACGTAATTGGTGGAGCGAGTCAGACCTTAAGCAGTTTGAACAGCGAAGTGCTGCCTTAGTTGCGCAGTATAATCAATATAAACCGTTTGAAGATGCCAGCGTTAATGGTGAGCTGACACTGGGTGAAAACATTGGTGATTTAGGCGGCTTAACCGTCGCTTATAAAGCGTATCAATTATCGCTGGGTGATTCTAAAGCGCCCATTATTGAAGGCTATACGGGCGACCAACGCTTCTTTATGGGCTGGTCGCAAATTTGGCGTCGTAAATACCGTGATGAAGCATTACGTAATCGTTTAATGACCGATTCACATTCACCGAGTCATTATCGCGTGATTGGTATTTTGTCGAACATGCCAGAATTTTACCAAGCGTTTGATGTTAAAGAGGGCGATAAAATGTATATCAAGCCTGAAGATCGCGTAAAAATTTGGTAATTTAAGCTAAAATTAGCTTAAACTAATCGAAAAATAAAAAGCCAGTGAGCATCATGCTCACTGGCTTTTTAGTTACTTATATACCTGATAATAAAACTAGGGTCTGTTGACCTTTGCGGATTAAAATTTGTTCAAACTAGGGGCGATTTAATCACGGCGCGAGGTTTGTAACCTAGTGGGCTAAGTCAAAACCGAGCAAAGCTTCCGCGTCCTGCTCACGCCCCTTACCTACATCCATGTAGGCAACAAAGAGTAAATCGCCCCTAGGCAGAACCCTTCTGGCAGCGCCTGTTTGGCATCGATGCTGCGTTATCGCCTATTTATGGGGAATAACCACACCACATAGGCTCTGCCTTGCCTAAATACCAAACAGACTACTGCAAATTTAACCTTGAAAGATCAACAGACCCTAGCTATATTTTGTTTTTATGGCGCTGATAATCTCGACATTGGCTGCAGGAAAATTATAGTTATCAAGTTCGTCTATACTTACCCATTCGCTTGGTTGCCCTTCTGCGCCATGAGCTTGACCATTAAAGTTACTGACCACGTGTACATTAAGTCGTACGCATTTATCGCCATAGTCGTGCTCTATAGTGACAAGTTCGCTTGAGCTATGAATAGTCAGTCCTACTTCTTCAAATAATTCGCGCTTCAGTGCTTGAAAAACACTTTCTCCGGCTTCAACTTTTCCGCCTGGAAATTCCCATAAGCCACCTTGGTGCTGTTCATCTGCACGTTTACAAATAAACACATTGTTATTTTTTTTAATTACACCCACAGCAACATTGATGATTACTTTAGTCATTACCTCTCCCTTAAATAGCATAAAAAAAGCGACGCAAGCGTCGCTTTTTATCTAACGTAACAAAGTGGTGTTATTTTAATTTACCACAACATTGTTTGTATTTTTGACCTGAACCACATGGACATGGATCGTTACGACCCACTTTTGGCTCGCTACGCGCCATAACCTGAGCGCTTTGTGGTGCTTCACCACCTACGTGCTCTGCTTCTTCATGTTGATATTCGCGAGGGGCATTTTCACTTTTACGGTGTTGCTCTTCTACTTTTTCAACATCTTCTTCAGCGCGAACTTGCACTTTACTTAAAATACCGACGACATCGACTTTTAAGTTTTCTAGCATTTCAGAGAACAATTCAAACGACTCACGTTTGTACTCTTGCTTAGGATTCTTTTGTGCATAACCACGTAAGTGAATACCTTGGCGTAAGTGATCCATTGCAGCAAGATGGTCTTTCCAATGTTGGTCAAGACTTTGAAGCATAATGGCTTTTTCAAACTGACGTAGTACAGAATCGCCAACCATTTGTTCTTTTTGCTTGTAAGCTTGTTCAACCGCTTCTTCAATACGCTCACGCAGTTTTTCTTCGTACAGTTTATTGTCATCAGCTAACCACTGAGTAATTGGTAACTCAATTAAGAAGTCTTGTTTTAAGCGTTCTTCAAGTCCTGGTATATCCCACATTTCAGCCAAGCTTTGTGGAGCAATGTATTGATCAATCACACCAGCGAGCACATCACCACGGATAGCAGTAATCGTTTCTGAAATATCACCTTCTTCAAGCAATTCGTTACGTTGAGAGTAAACAACACGACGTTGATCGTTTGCTACATCATCGTACTCAAGTAGCTGTTTACGCACATCAAAGTTACGTGCTTCTACTTTACGCTGAGCGTTTTCGATTGCGCGGTTAACCCATGGATGTTCAATCGCTTCGCCGCGTTGCATACCTAGTTTACGCATCATATTAGTCATGCGCTCACCAGCAAAAATACGCATTAACGCATCGTCCATCGATAGGTAGAAACGGCTTGAACCGGCATCACCTTGACGGCCAGAACGACCACGTAATTGGTTATCAATACGACGTGATTCATGACGCTCAGTACCAATAATGTGTAAGCCGCCAGCATCAATTACCGCATCATGGCGAATTTTCCATGCTGCTTTTATTTCAGCAATTTGTTCGTCAGTTGGGTTCTCAAGTTTTTCAACTTCGCTGTTCCAATTACCACCAAGTACAATATCGGTACCACGACCGGCCATGTTGGTGGCAATGGTGACTGTGCCTGGTAAGCCCGCATCAGAAACAATGTCTGCTTCTTGTGCGTGGAATTTAGCATTAAGTACGTTGTGCTTAATTTTTTCTTTGCGTAAAAACTGCGATAAGTACTCAGAGCTTTCAATTGAGATAGTACCTACAAGTACCGGCTGACCACGTTCTTGACAGTCTTTAATGTCTGCTAAAATCGCTTCGTACTTTTCTTCTTGCGTTAAGTAAACTAAATCAGCGCGATCATCGCGGATCATTGGTTTATTGGTTGGCATAACCACAGTGTCTAAACCGTAGATAGACTGAAACTCAAACGCTTCTGTGTCGGCTGTGCCTGTCATACCTGCTAGCGTTTCGTACAAGCGGAAGTAATTTTGGAACGTAATAGAGGCTAATGTTTGGTTCTCGTTTTGAATTTTCACACCTTCTTTTGCCTCTACAGCTTGGTGTAAACCTTCTGACCAACGACGTCCTTCCATAGAGCGACCTGTGTGCTCATCAATAATGATAACTTCGTTTTCTTTAATAACGTAGTCAACATCTTTTTGATAAAGCTTGTGCGCACGAAGAGCGGCATAAACATGGCTAAGTAGGGTAATGCTCGCTGCTGAATATAGTGAGTCACCTTCTTCAATTAGGCCGCGCTCGGTAAGTAACTCTTCAACTTTTATTTGCCCACGCTCAGTAAGATGAACTTGCTTAGATTTTTCATCGATGGTGAAATCGCCATCACCTTCAATTCCTTCCTCGTCTTCTTTTTCTTGTAATTCAAGTAGAGGAACGATGGTATTTATTTCAGTGTATAGCTCAGAGCTATCTTCAGCGGGACCAGAAATAATCAGTGGCGTACGTGCTTCATCAATAAGGATTGAATCCACTTCATCCACTACAGCATAAAATAATGGGCGTTGTACGCGCTCATCAATACTAAATGCCATGTTGTCACGCAGGTAATCAAAACCAAACTCGTTATTGGTACCGTAAGTTATGTCAGCTGCATAAGCTTGTTTTTTCTGTTGTGGCATCATGCCCGGAACATTACAGCCTACGGTTAACCCTAAAAATTCAAATAATGGGCGATTGGTTTCGGCATCACGTTTAGCCAAGTAGTCATTCACGGTAATGACATGAACACCTTTACCTGTTAAACCATTTAAATAAGCCGGCAGTGTCGCTGTGAGTGTTTTACCTTCACCGGTACGCATTTCTGCGATACGACCTTGGTGTAAAACCATACCACCTAATAACTGCACGTCGAAATGACGCATACCGTTTACACGCTTTGATGCTTCACGCACCACTGCAAATGCTTCTGGTAGAATATCGCCTAAGCTTTGTCCGTTATCGTAACGCTCTCTAAACTCGGCTGTTTTAGCTTTTAAATCTTCATCTGAAAGCGCTTCTAGCTGCGTTTCAAGTGCATTGATCAGTGCGACCGTCTTTCTTAGGTTTTTAATAGTGCGGTCATTGCGACTACCAAAAATCTTGGTAAATAAATTAGATATCATGATAAAACCGTTACAATGTGTTTTTTTGCTAGCCGTGCATCGGCTAACCCATTTTTTACAATTGATAATTAATGTATTCTTTAAATTAACCTTTAGGACACATTAATTAGCAATTTTGTATTAAGCTGCTTAAAAAGCACTGTTTATTACCTGCGCTACTATACCAGACTCTGCTAAACATCAAACTACCTCAATAAAAAGATCTTCATTTAAAACAGAAAAATGAGATCTCGCTCATAAAAATAGCGTTATGTAACGAAACTTGATTAAAACTGCAGATAAACAGACCCTTAAGATATGGTGCTGAATAAATTAAAAACAAGGGCAAAACGCTTAAATTTCACCCTTAAACGCCTTGTTAGCAGCCATCGTTTTTTAAAGTTTAAATTGAGCAATCGTTTTATATATTACTCTCGATAAGTCACTTAAGTCATACGCTTTATCTGCAGGTATGTAATGAATGGTTGCGGTATCATTAAAGAGATTACTAATTGCAAAAAAAGCGTGTGTTAATATCTTCTGCAACCAGCGTTTGCTAATATTATTTTTAGTCGCATAAAGTTAATTATATTTTTTATCGCTATAAAACGCGTTGATTGAGTTTTAATAAGGGTAAATAAAGTGCAAACCAACAAAGATAATTTAGTCGTTCTTGGCGCTGGCTGGCTTGGCCAAGCCTTATGTATTGATGCACAAAAACAAGGTTGGCAAGTGCAGGGGACTCATCGAAGTGACACTCATCAATTTGATTTTGAACGTCAGTTTGTTGTACAAAACGGTGAGTTGCAGCACCAAGTTGATTTACAAAATGCGTATTGGGTCTGTGCAATCCCGCCTCGCAGTCGAGATAGCGAAAGTGATTATCCGCAAGTGCTTGAGCAGGCGTTAAAGCTGGCAACTGAGCTTAATTGCAAAGGCTTTTTATTGTGCTCATCGACTGGGGTATATGATCAAGAACCTGGCGTTTATAGTGAAAGCAGCGATATATCAGGCACTAACGAGCGACAAATAAAGCTGTATGACGCTGAAGAGCAAGTGCTTGAACAGCAAGGTAAAGTGCTTCGCTTAGCCGGATTGTTGGGGCCAAATAGAGAGCCTGGTCGTTTTGTGGCGGGTAAAGAACTCAATACCTCTAGTCAGCAAGTAGTGAATATGGTGCATCAACAAGATGTGATCAATGCTATTTATGCGGTCCTTAATAACTGGTCGCAAGGACAGAGCATTTATAACGTGGTGAACCCAGCGCACCCGACCAAAGCAGATTATTATGCGCAAAAGTGTGAGCTGTATGGCACACAAATGCCGAGCTTTACGAGTAATGAGGTCGCTGAGCGCAAAGTTATTGGCTCAGCGATAGAAGCACTGGGCTTTAGTTATCAGTATGGTATTTAATAAGAAGGTAAGGGGGAGTGGCTTATGAAGTCACACAACTTACCTTCACTTAGTAGCGTGTTGGCCGCTTCAATATCGGGAGCAAAATACCGGTCTTTGTCGTAATAGCTAACATGTTGGCGTAGCAGTGCTTTGGCACTTTCTACTTTATCACACGCGCGTAGTGGTGCTCTAAACTCAAGCCCTTGGGCAGCACTGAGCCATTCTATGGCCAGTACGCCTTGCGTATTATTAGCCATATCAATTAGTCGTCGTGCTGCAAACGTTGCCATAGAAACATGGTCTTCCTGATTTGCTGAAGTCGGTAAGCTATCTACCGAAGCTGGGTGTGCTAAGGATTTGTTTTCAGAGGCCAGTGCAGCCGCGGTGACTTGAGCAATCATAAATCCTGAATTTACCCCACCGTTTTTTACTAAAAATGGCGGTAATTTAGATAAATTAGAGTCAATCAATAGAGCAATACGTCGCTCAGCTAAGGCGCCAATTTCAGCAATAGCAATCGCCAGGTTATCAGCGGCCATAGCAACGGGCTCAGCATGAAAGTTTCCGCCTGAAATAATATCCCCTACATCGGCAAATACGAGAGGGTTATCGGTTACTCCGTTTGATTCACACAGTAGTACTTCGGCGGCTTGACGTATTTGGGTTAAACATGCACCAAGAACTTGCGGCTGGCAGCGCAGGCAATATGGGTCTTGTACTTTTTCACAATTAATATGTGAGTCACTAATTTGTGAGTGACTATCGAGTAATTCTCTAAATACGTGAGCCGTATCTATTTGCCCTTGCTGACCACGAATGTCATGAATACGCGCATCAAATGGCGCGCGACTGCCCATGGCCGCTTCTATACTGATAGAGCCAATAACACAGCTTTGTGCGTACAAGTCTTCGGCTCTAAATAAGCCTTGTAGTGCAAATGCAGTGGATGCTTGGGTGCCATTCAATAAGGCTAACCCTTCTTTTGCAGCTAATGTTAGTGGCTCAAGCCCCGCAATTTTTAGCCCTTGTGTAGCGCTTATAAGCTCACCTTTATAACGCATTTTACCCTCACCTAATAAAGGCAAACACATATGCGCAAGCGGTGCTAAATCGCCCGATGCACCCACTGAGCCCTTTTTAGGCACGCAAGGGTAAACTTCACTTTTAAGCAGCTGCATAAAAAACTCAAGCACAGCTAAGCGAATACCAGAATAACCGCGCGATAAAGAGTTTATTTTTAGTGTGATCATCAATCTAACGGTGCTGTCATCCATTAACTCACCAATACCTGCGGCGTGTGAAAGCACGATACTGCGTTGTAATAGTTCGAGTTCATCGTCAGCGATTTTAGTATTGGCCAATAACCCAAAGCCAGTATTAATACCATATACAGTGCGATGTTCGTTTATCACGTTTTGGACTGTTTGAGCACTGGCAGCTATTTGCGCCTGTGCATCATTGGCCAGAGTTAAGTGTATGGCTGATTTGTTAATTTTTCTTAGCGTGTTTAAGTCAAGCTGACCCGGTTTGAGTGTATATGAAATCATGACTTGTCCTCATTAAGCATTGGTAGGTCTAGCTGCTGCTGTTGCGCACAGTTTTTTGCAATTTCATAACCCGCATCAGCATGGCGCATTACACCGGTGGCGGGATCGTTCCATAATACTCGAGCAAGACGCTGCTCTGCTTCATCAGTACCATCGGCAACAATTACTACGCCTGAGTGCTGGCTAAAACCCATACCTACACCACCACCATGATGAAGCGATACCCAAGTAGCACCGCCTGCGGTATTAAGCAGGGCATTTAATAGTGGCCAATCGGAGACCGCGTCAGAGCCATCTTTCATACTTTCAGTTTCACGGTTAGGACTGGCAACTGAGCCTGAGTCGAGATGATCTCGTCCAATAACTACCGGCGCTTTAAGCTCACCGCTTTTAACCATATCGTTAAAGGCAACAGCTAGGCGCGCTCTATCTTTTAAACCGACCCAACAAATACGTGCAGGTAAGCCTTGAAATTGAATTCGCTCACGCGCCATATCAAGCCAATTATGCAGGTGTTTATCATCTGGAATGAGTTCTTTTACTTTTGCATCGGTTTTATAAATATCTTCAGGATCGCCAGATAGCGCTACCCACCTAAATGGACCAATACCTTCACAAAATAATGGACGAATATACGCAGGCACAAACCCAGGGAAATCAAATGCATTACTCACGCCTTCTTCTAGGGCCATTTGACGAATATTATTGCCATAGTCGGTTGTTGCTGCGCCCGCTTTTTGTAGTGCCAGCATCGCCTTTACTTGGACTGCCATTGACTGTTTAGCCGCTTTTACAACTGCTTGTGGGTTATCGATTCGCATTTTAGCTGCGTATTCCATACTCCAATCTTGTGGCAGGTAACCGTTAAGTGGATCATGAGCTGAGGTTTGATCGGTAACTATATCGGGGGTCACCCCACTTTTTACTAAGGTACTAAAAACATCGGCGGCGTTACCTAGTAAACCCACAGAAAGCGCTTCACCTTTTATGCAAGCATCTGTTATTAATTTTAGTGCATGCTCAAGATCTGTGGCTTTTACATCGACGTACCCTGTTTTTATTCGAAAATCGATACGGCTTTCATCACATTCCACCACCAAGGCACTAAAGCCTGCCATGGTAGCCGCTAATGGTTGTGCGCCCCCCATACCTCCAAGGCCACCCGTTAATACCCACTTACCTTTAGCATTACCAGCAAAATGCTGTTTTGCCATAGCCACAAACGTTTCGTAAGTGCCTTGCACTATGCCTTGAGAGCCAATGTAAATCCAAGACCCTGCGGTCATTTGGCCATACATCATCAAGCCTTTTTTATCTAGCTCGTTAAAGTGCTCCCAATTTGCCCAGTGCGGTACTAGGTTTGAATTGGCAATTAATACCCGT
This sequence comes from Pseudoalteromonas sp. MQS005, assembly GCF_001661605.1. Taxonomy (NCBI): domain Bacteria; kingdom Pseudomonadati; phylum Pseudomonadota; class Gammaproteobacteria; order Alteromonadales; family Pseudoalteromonadaceae; genus Pseudoalteromonas; species Pseudoalteromonas sp. MQS005. Next base: position 50,392 of record NZ_LYRQ01000028.1, read on the forward strand.
GGTGCATTGCTATGAGTTTTGAATACACCCACAGGTTTGCCTGATTGCACTAATAGGGTTTCGTCATCGTCAAGGCGCTCAAGCGTCTCAATTATTTTGTCGTAGCTTGGCCAGTCACGGGCAGCACGGCCAATCCCGCCATACACCACCAAAGCTTGCGGGTGCTCGGCAACATCAGGGTCTAAATTATTCATTAGCATGCGTTTAGCTGCTTCGGTTTGCCAGCTTTTTGTAGATATTTGATTGCCATGTTGCGCGCGTATTGTGCGTTGTGTGTCCAGTCGATGATTCATTGTTCACTCCTGTTAAATAGTATTAAGCGTTATGCGCTTTATTATTATTTTTAAATGTTAATTGCCCGCCCAAGCGGTACTTACTGCCCGGCGATATAAGTCGTGCAAAGCTAACAATCCCGTTTATCGACCAAGTGCGGCGTATTACTTGTAAGCATGGCTCTTCGTTATATAGGTTAAGCCACTGACACATTTCATTATTTGGCGTTATAGCCTCTACCGTGTGCCTTGCTTGTGTTAAAGGGGCAACCGTTGATAGGTATTCGTGTGGGGTGAGAGCGGTAAAATTTTGTTGTAAATAATCCTTGGCAAGTAACGGGTTTACAAAACGTTCTTCAACTTGCAAGGGACTGTCATTTTCGTTATGAATAATGACACTTCTATACACCACACTATCTACCTCAACACCTAAAGCAATAGCAATTGGCGCCACGGCATTGATTGATTCCAACACCTGTACTGTGCAGCTGTAGTTTCCGTTTCGCTCTTTGACTTCATGTGCAATGTTTTTTATTTCGAGTAATGATGACTGCGACTTAAAGCTTGCGACAAAAGTACCTAGCCCTTGGCTACGGGTTAAAATGCCTGTATCAGTTAGCTCACTTAACGCTCGACGTGCGGTCATTCTGCTTACTGTAAACTGTTTTGCTAGTTCATTTTCTGAGGGTACGCGTTGGTTTTCAAGCCAAAGTCCGCTGCGTATTTTGTCCACAATAAACTGTTTTATTTGTGTAAATTTAGGTGTTGGCATAAACGCTTTTGGTGTATTAAAAATAAACAATACTTAATAAGATGGCATAATTACCTTGTATATACAAGATGTGTTGTTAAACTCGTTTGAACATTATCGCGGAGAAACTTATGCAAGCCACAGAATCTACAGAACAGTTAAATGATATCGATTTATTGCTCACAGATGCCAACATTGCCACTATGGATAGCAATATTGATGCGCCTTATGGGGCGATAGAAAATGCGGCATTAGCTATCAAAAATGGCAAAATAGTGTGGCTAGGTAAGCAAGCTGACTTACCTAATTTTGATGTGTTAGCCACCCCGATATTAAGTGTAAAAGGGCAATGGTTAACCCCAGGCTTAATTGATTGCCATACACATTTAGTGTTTGCCGGTTCTCGTGCGCAAGAGTTTGAGCAGCGTTTGCAGGGCGTGAGCTATCAGCAAATAGCCGCGCAGGGAGGGGGAATAGCAAGTACAGTTAAAGCAACCCGAGAGGCTGACCACGAACAGTTATTTGTAGCAGCAAAAGAGCGTTTAAATGCATTGTTAGCTGAAGGGGTGACGACGGTTGAAATTAAGTCAGGGTATGGGCTTGATATAGACAATGAGAAAAAAATATTGGAGGTGGCTAGGCTGTTAAATCAACATCACCCCATTGAAGTAGTTAACACCTTTTTAGGGGCACATGCGCTACCTTTGGAGTTTAAAAACCGCAGTGATGATTACATAGATTTGGTATGCAATGAAATGCTAAGCACGCTTGTTGAAAATGACCTAGTAGATGCAGTTGACGTATTTTGTGAAGACATTGGCTTTAGCTACGCACAAACTCAACGCGTATTTGATGCAGCTAAAAAACAGGGTTTGGCAATCAAGTGTCATGCCGAGCAATTATCAAATCAACACGGTGCAGCGCTGGTAGCACAATACAATGGCCTGTCGGCTGATCATTTAGAATACCTTGATGAAGCAGGCGTTAAAGCTATGGCAAACGCAGGCACTGTGGCGGTATTACTGCCTGGGGCTTTTTATTTTTTAAAAGAAACGAAATACCCACCAATTGAGCTGTTAAATAAATACAAAGTACCCATTGCGATCGCCAGTGACTTTAATCCCGGCACATCACCCTTGTGTTCGTTGCAATTAATGATGAATATGGCCTGCACCTTATTTAATTTCACCCCAGAGCAGGCATTAACTGGCGTAACAGCACATGCGGCTCGTGCTTTAGGTTTTACTGATAGAGGGGTATTAAAAGTTGGCGCTCGCGCAGATATCGCTCATTGGCAAATTGACCATCCTGCACAATTAAGTTATCAGTTTGGGGTAAATAAACTGTTAAATTTATGGATATTGGGTAAACTTAGTTAGTTTGTATAAAATTAACTCTTAAACCTATGTTTTATTTAATGTCAGTGAGTACGTCAGCTATGGATGGAACGTTATTGAGCTACAGCAATTTAGCTATTTTTTTAAGTGGTGCACTTTTAATGGCAATGGTTGCCACGCTATTAACCGTTAAAAGTAACGTAATGAGACTCAACTTTTTATGTACTGGGCTCATTGGCTTAGCTATGGTCAGTAGTGCAATACCTTGGCTCGCTATTTTACTAGCGCTAGGTTTTGGTTTTAATTTATATCAAGCGAAGTTACAAAAGCAAAAAAAACCATTTCTTATCAGTGCCTGTGCAAGCGCATTACTTGCTTTACTATTAATAGGGTATCTCTTTTTTGCGCTGCATTTAGCGTGGTTGATTATGGCTATTTTACTGCTCTCAGTCAGTGGTTTTTTAGCTGATAATGAGCCTAAAGCTACTGCGCCTTTAAAGCCACAAACCGAGCCTGAGGTGTATGTTGAAAACTCACCCTTAGCCAGCTTCCCCGATAAACAACAGTTACGTCAAAAGTATAATGAGCTTACCAATGAAGGTTCATTCAGAGCCGCACTTATTGTATTAAGGCTAGAGGGATTTGCGCAGGTAAATCAACATATTGGACGAGATTTTGGTGACTTACTGTTGTCGCAGTCGGCAAATCGAATAAAAGACTTACTAGACAGTGATGAAGTGTTGTTCCTTGCTCCGCACGCTAAATTAGCGCATTTAGGCGGGTTAAATTTCGCGTTTATTTGTGATTTACAAAGCCATAATCATTTACATCAACAGCTTATCAAGCAAATTATTGGCGCTACATTAAAGCCCTTTAACGTGGCTAATTGCACTATTGAAGTAAAGGTAAGAGCCAGTTATGTTCATTGCGATCAACAAAGTACGAGCTTTGATGATTTAATTAGTCATGCTTACTTGGCACTTGATAGTCAGCCAAGCAAACAAATAGTGGCTTATCATCAACAAATGACAGTTGAGCATTTAGAGCAACAAGCGCGATTAACAGAGCTTGCGAATATCAGCTTTGCTGATGAGTTTGAGCTGTTTTTTCAACCCGTTATTCGCAACGGCGATGGCCAAATTGAATTTTTAGAATTGTTATTACGTTGGCAACACCCCACGCAAGGCACGTTATCGGCAAGCCGATTTATAAATGATATTAGAATTGCAGGGCTTGGTTATTCACTGGCTACCTTTGTTATAGAGCGTGCTGGCGAATTAGCCATGGCACTTCGTATGGAAGGGATGTCGGTGCCTTTGAGTGTTAATTTATTTGGCCCAGAAATGCTCAATGAAGAGTTTGTTGATTTTGTTTACGGAGTCATTGGTGAGCATCAACTAAGACCAGGCGATTTAATTATTGAATGTCCGCTTCATGTTTTTACCAGCCTCGATGATAAAGGCAGAGCCATGATCGCAAGGCTTAACAGTTTAGGTTTAAAAGTATGCGTTGATGGCTTGGGAGATAACCCCGTATTACTGTCTAAATTACCAAGTTTAGCGGTGGAGTATATTAAGGTATCTCCTGCCTTAACTGCTGACTTTAGTAATCAAAATAATATACGCAGCTTAGTAAGCGGTATGGTGGAAATGCATAATCAGCAACAAACAAAAGTGATTTTTGAAGGTGTTGAAACACTGGACCAACTTAAATTTGTGAAAAGTTTGAAAGCTTATGCCTCACAAGGCTACTACTTTGGACACCCTTTAAGTAGCTTAGGGTTAATGAGTTGGTTTAAACAGTGGTTACAGGCACAAGAAGACTAGGGAAGATTAGGTTTTTTGCTTTGTTTGTAGGTAGGTATTTACTAAGGCGCTGATAACTTGACCACATTGTAATTTACCCGCAGCAAGAGAGTGAGGATGTTGCGACGGTGCTGCTTCGCATAAATGTAAATAAGCACTGTGATAATTACTTGCAGCCAAATAAACATAATGCTCGCCATCGCTAACATCAAAACCGCAATAATTAAATGCGCTTGCAGGCATGTTGGTTAGGCTATCTAAATCAACTTCTATTCCTAACGGTGCGTTATCAAATGCGTTTAGTGCATTGTTAGTTGCTTCCGTTAAACTTGTTTCTCGCCTAACATTAATCGCTTGATAGCTGGTGAAACTAAATTTTGCACTTTGCATCGCATTAAAAATTTGTTGATTATTTTTAAGCTCATGTAAGCCAATTACATGGTAACTGTTAAGGTGCTGCTCTTGATAGGCGTAGTGAAACCCATTGCCACTGTGTCTGCCTTCACACTCTCTAAAGTCGGCATGGGGGTCTAAATTAATGGCGTTAATTGCGCTGTTTTTATATTTTGCAAGCGAGCGAATAATACCTAAGCAGTTATTATGTCCGCCACCAATAATGATGGGTTCAAGACCGGCTTTAAAAATCATGCTTAAAATTGCTTCAACCCGCACATCAATCTCAGCGCACAACTGACGTAATTGGTCTAAATCGAGAGGATTTTGGTTATCAAGCGGGTGTGCTTGTTCCATTAAGTCATCGAGGTTTACTTCGCCAAGCAGTAACACTTTTTGCATGGCAATAGCGTGATTGTGAGGTTGGTTTAAAAAGTGTTGTAAAAAAGCTGGCCAAGCATGCTGTGCTCCGCCTTTACCTAAATTGGCTCTAGGTCCAATGTCTTCGCAAACGCCCAGTAAAACAAAGCGCATACCAAACTGTGCAGCATCAGTAAGCGCTTGTTGTATATTAACGTTTGCGTCAAGTAATGCCATTGACTGCCACGCTTTTTGTTCACCAGCACGGTAAGAGCAAATGCTCTTGAGCGTGCTTTCGTTATATACTTTAAGGTGTGCTGTCACGCTACAGTTCTATTATTTCTAGCTCTAATTCTTCAGCAGAAAGTACAATACCTGTACTGTCGGCATAAACAAAATCATCATCGAAAAATGATACACCCGCAAAGTTAACGCCTATGCCGCTTTCACCCGCGCCTTCACTGTCAGCTGCAACCGGAATTGATCCAATGGCTTGAATTCCTAAATCCAGTTCTTCAAGTTCATCAACATGGCGCAGTGCACCATATACAATAATACCTTGCCAATTGTTTTCAAGTGCCAGCTCAGCCAGTTCAATATCAATTAAGGCTCTGCGAGTGGAGCCTCCACCATCAATAAGTAAAATCTGATCTGTACCATCTTGAGAAAGCAATTGACGGATCAGTTCATTATTTTCAAAACATTTTACCGTTTTAATGCGGCCACCAAAACTGTGTCGACCACCAAAGTTGATGAACATAGGTTCAAGCACGTCAACCACATCAGCGAAATGGTCACATAAATCAGAAGTGCTGTAATCCATTATTTTATCCTCAAAAGATACATAAGTTAGTAACTTAGTATACCCTCCTTATATTCAATAACAACGACTTAATTGCAGTAAATTTAGCCAGAAATAGAACTAAATCAATAACACGACTCATATTTTTTTAATAAAATTGTCATCTTTATAAATAAATATTTTTAAAGCTATGGACTGAGCGCTTATAAGT
>NZ_LYRQ01000029.1:0-55470 GCF_001661605.1 Pseudoalteromonas sp. MQS005
ATTCTTAATTTTAAAATTAATAAACACGAAACCTTTATCCATTATTAAAGGATAAATAGGTCATTAAAAATTAATCTAATTAAGAAATGGGCGGACGAAGTATCGCTTCAAGAAAGGTACTTGTTTGATCAATTTGATAAGGCGTTTTATTGATAATGTTTAGTTTGCCCGTGGTATTTGAATTACTGACTAAAATCCAAGATAAGTGGCTGCCACTGCAATGTCCGCAGTGATGACAATCTTTTTCATTATGCTGCTCATCACCTACATTATCATTTGAGACATTTCGATCATCTGCATGATCATGTTGAATTTGAAGGTGCTCTATATCTATTTGGTGATTCTCAGGTGTTGCGGATACAACAGCAGTTAACGATTGCAAAACAATCGAAACGACTAATAGTATTTTTAACGCAACATTGAATTTCAAAATAAACACCTACTTAAATATGAAAAATTATAATATCAAAAAAAGGTTTTCTAAACTAGCCATGCGCATGTTTTTCATGCTCGTCACGGCAAGTTTCTTGAGGAAACTCAAACTCAATGGTTGTATGAGATAAATTATAAGAAGAAAGTTCCTTAGCCACTTGTTGTTTTAGCCTAATTAATTTATCAACCTCAAAGTTATGGGCTAACTCTAGGTGAGCAGTTAATACGTGACTTTCCCCGTCTAATGACCAAAAGTGCATATGATGAATCCCATTAATTTCAGGTATAGCCTTTATCGCTTTTTCAATATTATTCTGCACTTCTTCATCAGGTGTAGCTTGAAGAAATAGTGCCAATGTTGTTTTCAGGTTTTTCAAAACGTTAAACAATATAAACAGTGTAAAGCCTATAGAAAGCAAAGGATCTAATATTGGTAGATCTACAAAAAGCAGCACGATAGAAACAATTAGGACTGCAACCCAGCCAAGTACGTCTTCAAGCAAATGCCACGTAAGTACTTTTTCGTTCAGCGTTTTACCCGCTTTTAGTTTAAATACTGCATACCCATTAACAGCAACCCCAAGTAATGCAAGACCCAACATTCCTTCAGCCATTGGCATTTCAGGATTAGATAATCTTGGTATTGCTTCAAATAGCACCCAGACAGAACCAATAACTAATACAATACTGTTAATTAATGCGCCAAACAGGGTAAGACGACGATAGCCATAGCTAAATCTATCGGATGCTTCTTTATCCGAGAAACGACTCAGTATCCAAGCGAATCCTATAGATAAACTGTCACCCAGGTCATGTACAGCATCAGCCATAATAGCGGTACTGTTGGTTAGCCAACCACCAATAAATTCGATAATAGTAAATGAAACATTAAGGAAAAATGTCCAACCTATACGGTCGTCTTTTCCATGCGAATGGCTATGGCTATGATTGTGCATTTTCCACCTCAAGAACTTTTAAATTTCTTACATTGACTACGTTAAAATTGATAAAGTGACGGATCACTCGTTGATACATCCAACGTTTGATTCCTGATAAGTTAGTTCCTTTTTCGAGATAAAACTCATCAGGGGAATTATAAACACCAAAATCATCATGAATACCTTCTTTTTGTATATAGGTATCTTGACCACGCCAATCTGTATCTGGCGAAGAGAAACACTTTGTTGCAACACCATAACCACAAAATTCGTTTTTTATTTGACTAAATTTGTGCTGTAGTGAACTTAAATATTGTTCATCTAATATAAAGCCTTCTAAGTTTATCCAACGATCCTTGAAATAAACTTCAATCCAACTATGAATGATATATTTAGGTGCTAACCAAAATACATAAGTTGGAATAGCTCCTTTTTGTAATCGCTGCTCAATAGTAAAGCCGTGAAAACGACATTGAATACCTAATCCTCGTAACAAAGCCATCAGCAAGTTACCCTTGGTATTGCATTGTCCGTAACCATCGGCTAAAACACTGCTTGCTGAAATATCATCACTCTCATTGTAACCAAATAATATTTCATCTTTAACAAATTGGTAGGCTGCACCAATTTTGTTGAAGTCATCGAGTTCTTGCCAATTACGCTCAGAAATTAATGATTGAATTGTAGAGTGTTCAAAATTTACTATCTTGGTTTTTTCTAGATATTTGCTATTCATTGATGTTTCCTTACTTTGAACAACCAAAGGTTGATTGTTTATCTTCATTTGGTGTTTAACGTGTTTTCTCAGCAACAGCTAATTCTTGTTTAGCATCGATTAGTATTCGGTAAGCGCCTCGAAGAATTAACATTGAAATGATGCTACCAATGACGATATCAGGCCAACGCTGTTTCAGCACCATAACGAGTATGCCTGCGATAACGACACCAAGATTTGCAATTACATCATTCGCTGAAAATATCCAGCTAGCTCTCATATGTACTTCATCGTTGTTGTGCTTTCGAATAAGGATGAGACAAATCACATTTGCAACTAAAGCAACCATGCCTACGCCAATCATAAACCAAGAGTGAGGCTCACTTTCACCATACAGCCTTCTAGCAATATCCATTAGAATTAGCACGCCTAACCCCAGTTGGAAATAGCCACTCACTAAAGCAGCATTAGCCTTATGTTGGATTGACTTTCCCACCGCGTATAGTGCAATTGCATAGACGATTGCATCCGCTAGCATGTCTAACGAATCTGCAATTAAAGCCGTTGATTCTGATAACCAACCAAAGCCAATTTCAAAAACAAACATCGAGGCATTGATAGCCAGAAGCCAATAAAGCACCGTTTTTTGCTGGTTATCTTTTAGCTCAACTTCACACCCACAATCGCTCATTTTCATCTCCGATTAACTTGTATGCTCTAACTATAAATCCTATAGTGACTATAGGGTCAAGTTTATTTGGAAATTTTATGAAAATTGGTGAGTTATCGAAAACATCGGGGTATTCAGTACAAACCATCCGATATTATGAAAAGGAGGGCTTGCTGTCAGATCCTGATCGCACTGAAGGGAATTTCAGGTTGTATTCTAATAAGGCATTTAAAGAGCTAGAGTTCGTAAAGCATTGTCGAAGTTTAGATATTCCGCTTAATGATATTAAGCGACTCATTGAATTAAAAAACAAGCCAGAGGAGAGTTGCTCTAGTGTAAATGCATTAATTGATCGGCAACTAACTTTAGTTAATCAACGAATGAAGGAATTGAATGCACTCAAAAAAGAGTTAAAACTAATGGCAAGCTCTTGCGGGTCTGACGGTACAATTGAAGTCTGTGGCATTATCAAGTCATTAGATAGTTGAACTAAATATAACTTTAGATTAGTAGTATTCACAAAGGCAATAATGAAAACCATTGGCAAATTAGCACAATCATTAAATTTAAATGTAGAAACCATTCGTTTTTATGAACGAGAAGGACTGATTACACAACCTGAAAAACCAATATCTGGTTATAGACAATATGACGAATCAATAGCAGGACAACTTAGGTTTATCACAAAAGCCAAAGCGCTCGGCTTTACGTTAAGAGAAATAAAATCGCTAATGTCTATGGACAGCAACTGCGCTCAAGTTGAGCTATTAAACCGACAAAAGTTAGCAATCATTCGAGACAAAATTAATGACCTTCAACGTTTAGAGAAAGTAATTGTGGGTATGACAAATACCTGTATGCAAAACGAAGATCCAACACATTGCCCCATAATTGACTCATTAAAATGATTGACTCCGTACTTGTATACGGAGTTTAGAATGATGGTAATATCAACCAATAGACTTTCAAATGATAAATAAAATATTAGACAGAGTAGGCTCTAGTGGCGTTTGGCTAGCGGCACGGCCTGCCTCCCTGCATTAAGGTCACTTGCATCGGCATTAGGACTAGGCTTCTTCTCTCACTTCGAAGGAATAGCTGTAAATACGCTTTTACCTATTTTTGCATCTTTGGAACTATTGGTAAACTTATACAACTGGCACAAAAATAAAAACCATACCAGAGCTGTCTTCAGCATTCTAGGGCCTGTAGCAGTGCTATTAACGCTTTATCCTCTTTGGCTATATGATTGGAGCACATACCTATTTTACTTTGGTATTTGCTTAATGGTCGTTATGTCGGTTTTGGATATCGTAAAACCAGTAAGGGAGCAAACATGCAACGTATGGCTAATTGCCGTCGTTGAAACGATTAACGGTCAATGTCTGCTTTTCGCTCTTAGCTGCCTGTTAGGTGAAGTCCTAAGCTTTTATTTACGTCTTCTATTCGGCGCTCTTTGCCCTGTAATACGTTTTTTATCACGATCTTTACGCGCTTTGTTGGTGTTTTTGCGGTTATCTTTAGGTGGCTTATTTAAGTCGGGCTCGTAGCCTTCAAGCCATTGTGGTGCTAAACGCGTATCAAGCAGTACTTCAATTTCTTCAAGTAGCCATTGCTCATCAAGACTCACTAACGACATAGCAAGGCCTTGCTCGCCAGCTCGTCCTGTACGGCCAATACGGTGTACATAATCTTCAGCTATGTATGGCAATTCAAAGTTAATTACGTATTTAAGTGCCGGTATGTCTAAACCGCGCGCCGCTACATCGGTGGCTACTAAAACACGTGTACTGCCCTCTTTAAAGTTTTGTAATGCGCGGTCGCGAGCTCCTTGTGATTTATCACCATGAATAGATTCGGTTTTTAAACCATCTTTACACATTTCTTTGGCAAGCTTATCGGCCATTTGTTTAGTGCGGGTGAATATAAGCACTTGGCGCCAGTTTTTCATGCCAATCATGTGCGAGACCAGTTCGCGCTTTCTGTCTTCATCTACTGCGTAAATAACTTGTTCAACCTCTACAGCAGCAGAGTTGCGCTTATCAACTTCAATAAGCTCAGGGTCTTTGAGCAATTTTTTACTCAGCTCAAATACACTGTCATCAAAGGTCGCGGAAAACAGTAAGGTTTGACGATCGCCTGGGATATGACGCAGTATTCTTCTAATTTCGTCAATAAAACCCATATCAAGCATACGGTCTGCTTCATCAAATACTAAAGAGTCGACGCTTGAAAGCACCACACTGCCCTTCACTATGTGATCAAGTAAGCGCCCTGGCGTTGCCACTATTACTTGCGCTGTTTTAAGTGCTTTGATTTGTGGACCAATGCTTGCGCCACCATAAGCAAGCGCACCTTTTATATCTGTACCTTGTGCGTATTTTTCAAAGCTTGCAAATACTTGCTGAGCAAGTTCACGGGTGGGCGTTAAAATAACCACACGAGCAATGCCAGGTTCGTCTTTTTTAGCGATATTTAAAAGCTTATGTAATAGCGGCAAAACAAAAGCAGCTGTTTTACCAGTACCAGTTTGAGCGCTGCCCATAACGTCTTTGCCCGCTAAAATTGGCGGTATCGTTTTGTGCTGAATGGCGGTAGGCGTAGTGTAATTATTTTGCTCTATTGCCGTTAATAGTAACGGGTCTAGGGCTAGTGATGAGAACGATGTGGCAGACATAAGCTTGGCTTTAAAATAACAAAGAACGCTATTATACCTGAGCTTTAGTAATAAAAAAGGCGCTAAATAGCGCCTATATAAAATGAAGTATTTAAGCTGGTTTTAATGTGGCTTTACGTTCATTATAAAATGCAATTAAATCATCTACGGTGCTTTGACAGTATTCACGAATACCCGATACCACCATGTGTTTTTCACCAAAACCCACCTTTTCGCCGTTTTCGAGTAAATTAAAGCGCAAGGTTATTTTGCCGCGTTTACCAGCGTATTCAAAGCTAGGCTCTGCAAACTCAAGGGTGGGTGATTTAATATCAATGTTATTAAGGTTTATTATCATTGATTCATAAATAATCATAGGCCGCGCAGGATTTATCATTACCTCTTGCTTGCCCATTAAAGGAATAATTACATGCGGGAACGCAGCACCTGAGAACTCAACATAATTTTTTATTAAACTGTTTGTAAGTGTTGGGCATTTACTGGTTTTACCGTCGCGTTTAACCTTTAAAATTACTTTTTCGCCATGGTTTACATCAAACTCTTCTCCAGGTTGTTCTGGAAAATTTAGCTTGGTATTTTCATCAACCATACCGGCAAAGGTAAACTCCATTCGCTCACTAATGCCATAGCGGTCTAACACTAGAGAAAAAAGTAAGTCTCCTGGTGCGCAAAACTTTTTAGCGTCTTTATCATGAAGCGGGTTGTAGTCGTCGGCTACACATTTAGCAAAGCGACAACCTTGCTCACGAGAAATTGAAACATAATCAGCATGCTGCTGATAGTAAGGACTTAACATAGTGTGTTCACTGCTTAAACTGCTTATAACCTAGCTATACTACCAGAAAAAAAATCTTGAGAGGTCGAATCTGTTTAATAAAGGCGAAAAATGATAATTTGCAACTCGCTAATTAACTAAGTAAATTAAGCAAATACGAGTTTAAGGGATTAACTAATGAAGTATTTTTCTTTATTAATATGCGCGGTTTCATTATTAACTGGCTGTAATAACATTACTTACACAACCAATATCGACGACGAGGTTTTATCAGAACACGTTTCAAGCCACATTAAAAAACGTGGTCTAGAGCAATTTTACAGTGTTCAGGACGCTCTCGATAGAGGTGCAAGCCCCCTTGGTGGAATAAAAGGCGAAAGCTGCGATGTATCAGATGATACGCGAACATCCTCAATTAGCTATAACCGTTTGAAATCACAAGCTATAGAATCCCTTAAAAACGATGTGCTTTATTTAGGTGGCAATGCATTTACACTAGAGCAGTGCCAATCAGTATCCCGCTACAATTGTGATTTAGCCGTTATTTGTACCGGACAAGCCTATAATTATTAATAGCTCAAAATTATCTAATTGAGACTATAACGCTATGTGATTCGTTTTCTCTCATTTCCCCTATCAAACAACAAGCAGTATTTGCCAATGACTTTTTACTTTTTAGCTGCCGCTATTTTATGTGTTTTCCCGCAGTGTAAACTCACTGTATTTCGCCAACCATTATGGCGATACTTATTGCTGCTAAGTATTATTAGCGCCTATTATCAAGAATATATAAATTTAAACGCGGTTGCTGTTATAGCTGTTTATGTGGGATTGTTTCACTTTACGCTATTGGCAACCTCAGCGTTAAAACGTAATGTTCTAACGTCTTTATTTATAACAGCCTCACTCGGGTTGGCCTTACATTGGTTTGCGGGTTTTAATAACCTGCCTATTGTTGTTAATGAACAAATCACCAGTAACGCAATTGCATTTACCCTGTATGCTAATTTCGATAAAGCATTAGCGGGTTTAATGCTGAGCGCTTATTTTTTTGCAAAAAATAAAACGGCAAAGCCAGTGACTATCGGCTACCCCGTTTTAATTATAACTATCACTATTTTAGCGGCGCTCATAACTGCTTTAACGTTAAACCTTGTTGAATTTGCGCCAAAAGTACCTGAATTTTGGTTGTTATTTATAGCCATCAACCTACTTTTTACCTGCGTTGCAGAAGAGGCATTATTTAGGGGAGTGATACAAACTAAGCTTTCAAAACTAATAACCCCGAGCAGGTTTGCACTGCTCGCACCGGCTATCAGTACTTGTGTATTTTCACTGGCACACTTTTCAGCGGGTACTCATTATATGCTTGTGGCGGCCGTTGCAGGTTTTGGATATGGCTATATTTACTATAAAACAAGCCGGTTAGAATGGGCCATTTTATGTCATTGGCTCGTTAATGTGTTTCACTTTTTCTTATTTACTTACCCTATGCTGGCAACTCCATCTTAGAATTACAGGCACAAAAAAGCCGCTTAAATTAAGCGGCTTTTGAATCTGTATACGCGATTACGCACTTGGGTAATCGCGGTATGCGCGCTCAATCTTTTTAGCCTGCTTTTTAGAAATACCTAAATGGGCAAGCGCAACACGTAAACGTGCACGCGATAGGTCAGACCCTAAAATTTCCATTGCATCTAATACCGAAGTTGATGATGTTTTGCCGGTAATAGCCACAAATATAGGCTCTAAGAAATCTTTAATTTTAAGCTCGTGGAAGGTGGCTACTTCTTTTGCAATTGCAAAAATAGCAGGCTTTTCAAAGCTACGTAAGCCTTCTAGCTGCCATACAAAAAATTGTAATGCTTGGCGAATAACATCTTCGTCAGCTTTACCGGCTGTTAATAGCGCTGGATCGTAAGTCGGGATACCGCCTACAAAGTGCCCTGCTAAATCAACCATGTCAGAGAGTGTATTTATACGCGTTTTAGCTTCAGGTAAGACTTTAGCCAGCATGTCGCCATTAAATTTCCAGTCAACAAAACGCTGCATTAGCTCTGCATCAGTTAGGTTTTCTCGGATCCACATACCGTTTAACCAGCTTAACTTGTCTACGTCGAATACTGGGCCACCAAGCGATACACGCTTCATGTCAAAATGTTCAATCATTTCATTAAGGGTGAACTTTTCACGCTCATCAGGCATTGACCAACCCATACGGCCCAAGTAGTTAAGTACCGCTTCTGGTAGGTAACCCATTTCTTTATAGTAATTAATAGAGGTTGGGTTTTTACGCTTGGACAATTTTGATTTATCTGGATTACGCAATAATGGTAAGTGACCTAGTACGGGTGCTTCCCAACCAAAATCTTCATACAGTTTTAATAGCTTAGGCGCTGAGTTTATCCATTCTTCACCACGGAAAATGTGGCTAATTTGCATATGGTGATCATCCACCACGTTAGCTAAAAAGTACGTTGGAAAACCATCCGCTTTTAATAGCACTTGCATGTCTACGTTTTCCCACGGGATCTCAATTTCACCACGTAGGTAGTCGTTAAATTTAAACGTGCCTTCGCTTGGGATTTTCATACGAATAACGTAAGGCTTACCGGCTGCTAAGTTTGCTTTAATTTCGTCTTCGCTATGGTTTAAGCCTCGGCCATCGTATTTAGGACGCAGACCTTCGGCCATTTGTTCTTCACGCATTTGGTCCAGCTCTTCGCTGGTTGCGAAACAATAAAATGCTTTGCCGTCTTCAACTAACTGATGAGCGTATTTTTTATATAAATCACTGCGCTCAGATTGACGGTATGGACCAAACTCACCACCTACATCAGGACCATGATCCCACTCAAGGCCTAACCAGCGTAAGCTATCCATGATGGCTTGTTCAGATTCAGGTGTGCTGCGAACTTGGTCAGTATCTTCAATACGAAGTACAAATTCACCGCCTTGCTGTTTAGCAAAACAGTAGTTAAATAAGGCAATGTAAGCGGTGCCAAGATGCGGGTCACCAGTTGGCGACGGAGCAACACGGGTACGAATTGTCATGGTAATGTCTCTTTTAATAAGTGAGATGGTATGAAATACCAATAAATATTTTAAGCGGCTACTTTGTTTAAGTAAGCAATAATATCGTTTGATTCATAAAGCCATTTTACTTGGCCATCTTGCTCAATACGTAAACAAGGTACTTTAACTTTTCCGCCTTGCTCTAATAGCTCTTGGCGGTATTGCTCATCATTTTTTGCATCGCGTGTTTCAATTTTTAAGCCTTCACGCTTAATTGAACGGCGCACTTTTACACAAAAAGGGCATGCTTTGAATTGATAGAGCTTAAATTGTGCGGTTTGCTGATCAAGCTTAGTTTGCTCTTGCGGATCACGTTTTTTGCTACGCGGCGTAAAAACAAAATTAAAAAATAAGATGATACAACCTAAAACCCAGCGAACTAATTTCATCTTCAATACTCTTTACAACAAATTTAAGGTGCAAGATTTTAACACAAAAAAGCGCAACACTATAAGCGGATTATACGTTGCGCTATATCGTTAAAAAAGTGCTTAATTACAACACCACCATATCATCTCTGTGTAGTACTTCCACGCCGCTATCGTAATCAAGTAATTGGCTGATTTGATTAGAATGTGCGCCTTTTATTTTATCGATTTCAAGATGGCTAAAGCGCGTTAACCCGCGTGCAATAATTTGCTGGTTTACATCAATTAAGTTAATTAAATCTCCACGTTCAAATTCACCTATTGCACGCGTAATGCCTTTAGCAAGTAAACTGGCGCCCTTAGATTGCAATGCATGCACCGCACCGACATCAATTAAAATTTGGCCGCTACTTTTAGGCCCTGCTAATAACCATTTTTTTCGGCCATCTTTAGGAGCAGTAAGTTTTAAAAAACGGGTGCCTGGCAGTTGCTCGCTCATGCATTTTAAAATCACGTTTTCATCAGCGCCTTTGGCAATAATCACCTCAACCCCAGCTCTTCTGGCAATATCGGCTGCCTGTAGTTTGGTTGCCATACCCCCTGTGCCTAGGTTTGTACCGCTGCCACCCGCAAGTTGGCGTAACTCATCATTAATATGAGTAACTTCGTCAATCAAGGTGGCGTTAATGTCAGTGCGCGGATCGCTGGTAAATAACCCTTGTTGATCGGTCAGCAATAGTAATTTATCGGCATTGGCCAAAATAGCCACTAATGCCGATAAGTTATCGTTGTCACCTACTTTTATTTCACTGGTAGCAACCGCGTCGTTTTCATTGATGATCGGCACAACATCATAATTTAATAAGGCATTGAGAGTATCGCGGGCATTTAAATAACGCTCTCTGTCGTCAACATCGGCGCGCGTTAGTAGCATTTGCCCCACGTTAACACCATACAACGCAAATAAGCTTTGCCAAATATGAATGAGTTGCCCTTGCCCAATAGCGGCCAACATTTGTTTGTCTATTAATGTGCGCCCACAGGGTTTTAATAACTGTTCGCGACCTGCGGCAACCGCACCACTAGAAACTAAAATAACCTGGTGACCTTGCTTTTTTAGCTCACAGCATTGGCGAACAAGTTCCACCATATGTGCTTTGTCTAACTTATCGGTACCGCCAGTGAGTACGCTTGTACCTAGCTTTACAACTACGACCTGATCCCTTTGCATGTTTTTTACTTAGCGCAATAAATGATGAATTTATTTATACCAGTTCGGTATTTTTGAACAAGTAAAAAATATTCAAGCCCCCCCTCTGCGTGCTAGGATCGCACTATATTCAACCGATTAAATTACACCTTATGCCTGCCAGTTTATGTTTAATTATTGCCACCTTTTTGTGGGGTAGCTCCTTTATTGCACTTAAATACGCGATTGCGATTTATGATCCGGCCTTGGTGATATTTTTACGTATGCTCACCACTTTACTGATTTCGTTATGTTTATGGCGTTACGTAATTCGTTTTGAATATTTAAAAGGCGATTGGAAGTATTTATTAGGCATGTCGCTGGCAGAACCTTGTTTGTACTTTTTATTTGAAGGCCACGCAATGGAGTACACCTCAGCGTCCCAAGCGGGGGTTATTGTGTCTTGTTTACCCATTATTGTGGCATTTTTAGCATTTTTCATGCTCAAAGAACATATTAGTAAAGCTATTGTGGTGGGTTTTACGCTATGCATTGGCGGCAGTATTTTATTGACCTTACTTTCACCCAGTTCAAGCCAAGCACCAAACCCGTTACTGGGTAATTTTTTAGAATTAATGGCCATGGTGTGCGCGGCATTTTATACCGTGTGTATAAAACATTTAGCTAACCGCTATTCCCCACTCACATTAATTGCTCTGCAAGGCGTGAGTGGTAGTTTGTTTTTTGCTCCATTTTTATTGTTTATTGACCTACCCAGCGAAAACCAACACGATTTAACCGCACTAATGAGTATTTTGTACTTAGGCTCTTGTGTTACTTTGGGTGGGTACGGCATGTACAACTACGCGATTAGTAAAGTGTCGGTGTTAACCGCAGCAGCTTATTCTAATTTAATCCCAATTTTCACTTTAATTTTGTCAGCCATTATTCTTAACGAAGTACTGACACTTGGCCAGTGGATCAGCATATTTGTGGTGTTTATAGGCGTAATGATAAGCCAACGCCATCAAGAACTAGTGGTCGATATTCCTAACGCCACCTCGGGTGAGGATATTTCAGCCGACACTAGCCACCTTAAATCGGTCCCCGAGGCCAGCGAATCAAAAGGGTAACAGGTCAGTAAATACAGCCCTGCTTGATGCAAAAAATCGGTGTTGTACTGATTAATTACCTCAACATGTGTCACTGAATAATGCTGCACTTGGCCATTTTGTAATTGCAGAGAAAATTGCTCCCCCACTTTAGCGTTTTTTAAAAATGCAAAGTGGGTATCGTTGTGCCCGGCAATAAGTGCTCCTTGCGAATTACCAACATCAGCCCCACCCAATTCCCCCGCAGCTAAAAAATGACTGGGCGCAAACGCTAAATTTCTACCACTTGCGCCATCGAGCACGGTTAGTCGTTTATTATGCTTTGGCCATATTATTTGTGCCACTGGGTAACTATCAGCATAAAACCACGGCTTAATTTTTTTATTGGGTGATTTAAGGGCTGTTTGCCATGCTTGCTCTATTAACACTTGTGCAAGCCATGCCTTTGCCTGCATATATGCACCATGGCCAAATAAGGTCAGTCCTAAGGCTAGTAAACCTATGCTCAACCACTTTTTCATTTACAGCGCCTTACTAACAACAGGCCAGCTAGTAGCATTAAAGCTCCAAACACAATATGCATTTTGCTTTGCCCATCAGTTTGCGGCAAGCGCATACTCATTCCTTGCGGCATTGAATTAGCCACTTGTGTAGTTTGTTTGGCAACTTCTTTAATGGTGCTCTCTTCTATGGCAATAAACGCAGTAAATGGGCTAAGTAACTGATGCTCAAGCGCAAGTTGCTGCACTTGCTGTTTTACTTCACTTTGTTGGTTGTATAGCAATAATGACTTTATTTTTTGACGTGCCCAAAGCTTATCAATTCCTGTGGCTTTTGAGCTTGCTTGCGAATTAAGCTTAACCTTAAACTCCCCATGCGTTGTTTGCCCAGTAAAAGTAATTGTATCGGTATTATCTAATTTAATAGCCACCATAATAGGCTCAGCAAAATACAGATCCGGTAATGGGGAGGGCCAAAAATCTAAGCTGTCTCCATTTGTATTTGTTAACGCTAAATTAGTCATCGCCGGGTGAGCGAGTTTATCAAACAACTGCTGCATTTTTGGCTGCACATCAAAGGTGCTACCAATAAAGGTATACGACCCCTTGCCTATATCAGCAGCGCGGCGCATAAAAAAGCGATTAGGTGCGCTACCAATGCCGACGGTAAATAAGCGGCTGTCACCTAAAGTGCGCGCAATACTTTTAAATAACTCATCTTCGTTACTCACGCTACCATCGGTTAAAAACACCACTTGGCGTACAAAACCCTCAAACTGCGCACCATTAAGTACGGCATCAAGCGCACCTTGTATTTCAGTACCACCGTCGGCTTGCAAGTTATAAATAAAGCGCCTTGCACGGCGTAAATTAAAGTCACTAGCAACTAAAGGGGTATCACTCATGGCAGTAACCTGATTATTAAAGCCAATAATATTAAAGCTATCATCACTATCAAGTAACGAGAGTGCGTAAAACAATGCTTTTTTAGCTTGCTCCATAGACTGCCCATGCATAGAGCCCGAGGTATCAACCACAAACACCATTTCACGCGGCAAACGCTCAGACTGGGTAAACTGATCGCTTGGCGGCATCAACATCGCTAACGCAAACTGCTCACCATTTTTTGCTTGCTGAGTAAAAAGTGCGGCTTGAGCTTGCGCTTTTTGTAGTGGCTTAAACTCCAGTACAAAGTCTTTATTTATTGCTTGCTGTGGTTTTAGCACAATGCTGTATTGCCCAAACGCAGAGTTTTCAATATTTACCTGATGGTACTTAGCGTTTATATCAACCAATTCTAAGCCTATATCCATGTTAATTGTTAAGCTTAAATCGCTGGCATTAGCCGCCTCATTGGTTTGCTTTGTATAAATAGGGCTTAACCATCCTTGTGGAGTAAACGAAGATGTATGATCACTTTTTACCGTACGCTTATCTTGATCTTCGTTCAGTTTCCCTGTTGTTGCATGATAGCGTGGCGTTATTGTGGTTGGAAAATGAATCGCAAAGGTTCCATGCTGGTAATCAATAATCTCTTGATATTCAAGCGTTATAACAATCTCTTCACCAGGCCCTATATTCGCCACATTTGTCATAAACATATTTGCACGCTGCTGACGAACCAAAGATGCCTGTTTCCCTGCTTGCTTGGCAGCTTGGTACTGTTTTTCTGCTTGGTGTTTTTTTGCTATTTTACCGTGAATCACTCGCTCACCAATACGCATGGTCATTGCTTGCACGGCACTTTCATCGGGTAAAGGAAAAACATAACGTGCATTTACTGCAAAAGGATTTTCATTTATGTAGTGCTGCGTTACTACAACATGATTAATTAGTCCTGTTAGGGTCATTTTTGCATCACTTTTTAAAATAACCCCCGGATTAACCGCCACTCCTTGGCTATCAAACAAGGATAGTTTTGGCGACTGTGCATGGCTTTTAAAGCTGGCCAAAAGCACGATAATAATAAAAATAAAAAGGCTTACCTTGGTAAGCACTTTGGTGGGTTTACTCAACATAAATCACTCCCTCGAACGCACGTTGTTAATTGCTTGCTGTTTGATTACTTGACTGATTTAACGCACGGGTAGTGAGGGTAACGCGTCTATCAAAAAAGTTATCTTCAAGGGTGTTACTGTTTGCTATGCTTTGCTGCTCGCCAAATGCTTGTGCGCTTAAGCGTGTATGGCTAACCCCCTGTTTAATTAAGTAACTTTGTACGGCGTTTACTCTGGCTTTTGAAAGTAATAAATTTGCTTGCTCTTCACCACGCTGATCGGCAAAGCCACTTAAATCAAGTGCGAGTTGCGGCTGGCTTTTTAATAACGCTACCAATTGATCAAGCTGCTTGGCAAAATGAGGAGCAATATCGCTAGAGCCTGTTTTAAATTGCACTGTCATCGCCAATAAATTATTAAGCTGTGATTGCGTTAGTTGCTCATTTTGCTGAGCCAGTAGCTCAAGTTGCGCTTCTAAGTGGCTGTTATGATTAAGAACATGTTGGTAGTCGTTGGTTTTCTCTGCCATAACTGTTAAAGCTTGTTGCTGCTCGGCAATAGTTTGCTCAGCCACCTTGGCATCGCCAATTAAGCCACCAGCAAATGCGCCTACAAACGCGCCAATTGGCCCACCAACAACACCACCAATAATGGCACCTGTGCTCAGGCCGACTATGGTTTCTTTTTTTGCTTCTTTTGATGGGGTATCCGCGGCAAAAGCAGGAGCACAAAAAGTGCTAACAAGTGTTAGTGCGATTAATGTTTTCTTCATGGTCTATTCCTTACTATTAATAATGGTTGCAAGCTATTGGTTGGCACTTGCGTTGTATCTGTAATTTCAATATTTGTATTAAAACACCATGAAGTGGCAACAAAGGGGATCAAAAATGGCAAACTGCTGAGCAATTGTGGCAAAAAAATGGCAATTGTGTTTTTAACCGTACTTAGCGCAAAAACTTCGCTATAGTGCGCCTAAGTCAATAAGAGTAATTAATAAAAATGAAGAAAATAGCCATCATTGAAGATGAAACCGCTATCCGCGAAAACTACATAGAAATGCTGAGCGCTCAAGGCTATCAGGTGAGTGGTTATGAAAACCGCCCTCAAGCAGAAGCGGCCTTTAAAGAAGCGCTTCCCGATTTAGCCATTGTTGATATTGGTTTAGGCCATGAAATAGATGGCGGCTTTTTACTGTGCCAAACACTGCGTTCACTTTCTAAAACCTTACCAATTATTTTTTTAACCGCTCGCGACAGCGAAATAGACACCGTATGTGGCCTGCGCATGGGCGCCGACGACTACTTAACCAAAGACATTAGCTTAGCCCATTTAGCTGCGCGTATTGGCGCGCTATTTCGCCGTATGGAAGCATTAGAGCAACCCGCCGATGCTAACGCACTGATAACACGCGGCCAACTAACACTCGACACGCAACGTATGCAGGTGCTTTGGCAACACCAATTAGTTGATTTAACCGTGACTGAATTTTGGATGCTGCATTCACTCGCTCAGCGACCAGGGCACGTTAAAAGCCGTAACGATTTAATGAGTGATGCTAAAATTTATGTAGATGACAGCACCATTACCTCGCATGTAAAACGTATTCGTAAAAAGTTTATAGCACTCGATAGCCAGTTTGACTGTATAGATACCGTGTATGGCATGGGCTATAGGTGGGAGCAACCCACATGCTGAGATTTGGCCTACGCAGTAAATTTATCCTACTTTCGTGCTTTTTGTTTTTGTTGCCATGGCTTGGCTACGAATATGTATGGGAAATGGAAAAGTTTTTACGCCAAGGCCAAGAAAAAACGTTGGTAGGCACTACACGCGCACTGGCCACGGCCCTGCATGAACGCCCCGCTTTATTTGACGAACAAACCAACTTTTTAGATCAGGTGGTAAAAGGTCGCGATCTCTATGCTTATAATTTAAAAAGCCCGATTCAGCTCGATGGCAAACTCAACGACTGGGACGCTTACCAATCGCTGTTTTGGCTTTATGATAAACGCTACTTACAAACAGCCAATGATAACCATCAACTGAGCGACTTATCATTTGAGCACATGGTGGGTAAGTTTGATAATTACTTATATGCTTTATTTAAAGTCACAGATGACACTGTAATTTACCGTGCTAAAAACAGCCTCAGCATTACCAATAATGACTATGTAAAAATTGGTCTAAAAAATCCTGATGGGCTATTTAATACTTATATTATTGCTCCGCGCCAAGATGGCTGGGTCAACGCATTTGATGCCTACAGTAAAATGCCTTTTACTAAAATTCAGGGTTTCTTTAAAAAAACTGAAACAGGTTACAACCTTGAGCTGCGCTTTCCTTTGAGTATGCTTGGCAATAAACTGGGGTTTGCCATTGCTGATGTTGATAGTAAACAGCCAAGCCAAACACCTAATATCATGTCTACATCCAACTTAAATAACCCAAATGATTTAGGCTCAGTACTGGTGCCCTCCCCTGAAATAAACCGTATATTAAAAGGCATGGGCCACAGCGGCAGTCGCATTTGGGTGGTCGATAATCATCACCGTGTTTTAGCGCAATCGGGCAGTATTCAAAATGCCGATGGCGTATGGGCTGATGGGCTAAAAAATCAAGCGCCAAAAACCGCATGGCAACGCTTTGAACAAACCTATTTGCATCCTTTGTACTATAAAATTTTAACCCGTCCCGAAGATGAGTTTATAGACACCCTACACGATGTCGCCTCAATGCAAGGCACTCATTTAGCCAAAGCACTGAAAGGCCAACCCGCATCGTCGTGGCGACTCACCCCCGACAATAAAGCGGTGATTTTATCGGCCGCGTATCCTATTTGGATTGAGGATAAAGTTATTGGGGCAGTTATAGCCGAAGAAACCACTAATGGCGTGCGCACACTGCGTAATAAATCGCTGGAAAAACTGTTTAATGTGATTTTAGCGGTCATGTTAATTGGCACAGTCACTTTGTTCTTTTTTGCCTCACGTATATCAAGTCGTATTAGGCGACTACGCGATACAGCAGAGCAAGCCATTGATGCCCAAGGGCGGGTAACAGGCCATATAAATTACAGCGATGCCAATGACGAAATAGGCGATTTATCGCGTAGCTTTTCAAATATAGTGAGCCGACTTGGAGGGTATACCGATTATTTAGAAAATATGTCGTCGCGCTTATCTCATGAGCTGCGCACACCGGTTGCTGTTGTACGTTCATCACTTGAGAACTTACAAAGCTTGCAGCAAAGTGAACTGAGTCAAAAATACCTTGAGCGTGCCAGTGAAGGAGTTGAGCGTTTAGGGAAAATAATTACCACTATGAGTGAAGCGACCCGCCTTGAGCAAAGCATTCAAAGTAATGAGCCAGAGCCGTTTGATTTACAAAAAGTAATTAGTGGCTGTATGCAGGGCTACCAACTTACTTATCCTAACCAGTTATTTACACTCAACATTTGCCAAAGCACACTGCCAATGCAAGGTGCCCCTGAATTTATAGCGCAACTACTCGATAAGCTAATAAATAATGCCTTGGAATTTAGTGAAGCCAACACCGCGATTGAAGTCAGTCTGAAGCAAAGCGAAAACAAAGCAACATTAACGGTAAGTAATACAGGTACTTTATTGCCTGAGGGACTTACTGAACATATTTTTGACTCTATGGTATCGGTGCGCAGCCAGCAAATGCAGCAACAACCGCATTTAGGTTTAGGACTTTATATTGTCAGGCTGGTGTGTGATTACCATAACGGTACAGTAACAGCACACAATAATGAGCAAGGCAACGGTGTGGTGTTTACCGTGAACCTGCCTTTAAATAATTAAACAAAAAGCGGTTTAATTATAAACCGCTTTATTTTAAAGCTTTGCAGTTACAATTTAATTCACACTCAAGTGTAACGATTCACTTTTAATTCATTCGCTCAGTCTTAGTCTACTCACCTAGGAGGAGTCAAAATGAAAGAGTTACTAGAACCCGAAGAAATAGAGTTTATTCTCGATTTATATCGTCCTAATGCAGCCAATAACCATGCTCAACAGGGCGCGACTAAAAAACACAAGGTAAGTAATAAACAAGCCATGCAAGCTGAGGTTTTAGCTCGTAGTGCTTAACTACACAAACCTTACAAGTTAGCCATTAAGCTGTAAAAACGCTTTAATACAGTCTATTTCTGCCTGTTTGACCGTTTCGCCTATTTCGGGGCCTTTTTTACCGCTTTTAAGTGCATGTTGCACAATTTGTTTTTTATCCATTTTTTGTAGTTCGTTGTGAATAGCACGTAATTTAGCGGCTTGTGGATAAGGCTTATCTACCAGCGTTTCGCCTCGTCCTTGTGCATCACACTGACATGCTTGAGTAAAGGCAATAAAACGCTCTGGGTGCACTAATGCATTTAAATTAGTGACGATTAATTTATGAATAGTTTGCGGTCTTAATTGTTCAAGCGTGTGACAAAGGGTATGGTTATCACTGGTAAGCACGCCGATATCGCGAAAGCGATTAGGCACTTTTAGCCGCTCACAAAACGCCTCAACTACAGCAACCCCTTCACGTTCATGGCCGCGTAAATTACCGCGTTTTTTATAACTGAGCGCTTTACCAAAATCATGAGTTAAAGCAGCAAACCGGGTTTCTAGGTTAAAGTTTAAATCGGCTGCTCGTCTAAGGACTAACATAGTATGTACAAACACATCGCCCTCTGGGTGATGATTTGCCGGCTGTGGGGTGTTTTTCATCTGTTCAATTTCAGGAAAAATACCTAAGCCATCTAATGCTTGAAAATAAAGCTCTGGGTGTTTTTCACCAAGCGCTTTTTCAGTTTCTAACCACACGCGCTCTGGCACTAAATGCGCCAGCTCGCCTTTATTTTTAAGCTCCTGCATTAATGCAGTAGTACTTGGATGAATAGACCATTCACTGCCATAACGGGCTAAAAAACGGGCAATACGTAATACCCGAACCGGGTCTTCTACAAATGCGTGTGTGGTGTGGCGCAGCACTTTATTTTTTAAATCATCTTGACCATTAAAAGGGTCAATAATAGTGCCGTTTTCGTCAAGTGCCATAGAGTTTATGGTTAAATCTCGGCGTGCTAAGTCTTCTTCAAGGGTTACGTTTGGGCTCGCATCCACCACAAAGCCGGTATAACCTTTACCACTTTTACGCTCGGTACGCCCTAGTGCATATTCTTCTTTGGTTTTTGGGTGCAAGTAAACGGGAAAATCGCTGCCAATGGGTAAAAACCCAAGCGCTTCCATAACCTCTGGCGTTTCACCAATAACAACGTAATCGTTATCTTTTGATTGTATGTTTAGCAGTTTATCTCGCACTGCTCCGCCAACTAGGTAAACTTGCTTTAAGCTTTGTTGCACTTTATCCCCAACCACTACTTTTAAGGTTTTCTTTGATGTTAATCATACCTAATCGCAATTTAAAAATCAGTGTTGTTTGCCAAGCTTTAGTAAGCTCATTACAATAGTGCATTATTTTTTTATACCTCAACTCATCTTAACTAATGAAAAAACACTCAGCAAAAAAAGAACTTAGGTTACTGCCCATCCTTTTGATCGTTATTATTATGTGTGTTGCGGGGCATTTTTTGCTGCAAGCTAATTTTCAAGACAGTCATCTGGTCGAATACCTATTAGCCGCTATTCCATTTGCCATGTTTGGTTTAGTGATAGTGGCCTTTAAAATGGCCGCTAAAAGTGAGCAACAAGAAAGTGATGAGTAAATAAGTTACTGATAGTTTTTTTCTGCTTTAGTGACTTTATATAGGTAGCGTCTTGATTCCGCACGTGAGTGCTTAGTGGTGAGAATGTTATAAAATTGGCTTGAAGTAAGCTGATTTATTTGTGAAAACGCCACACTTCTATTTTTATTAAATATACGCAATACATTACCCGCCCCACCGTTATAAGACGAGATCATGGCAAAGTGCTTACTTTTATCGGTATTAATTTTATGTAAGTAATTATTTTTTAAAATACTTAAATACGCGCTGCCAATATCAATATTATGTTTTGGATTAAACAACACCGCTTTGGTTGGCTGCCCAGGTACTTTTTTAATTTTTTGATACACATCCCGCCCGGCAGTTGCGGGGATCACTTGCATTAATCCATATGCATTTGATGAGCTCACCGCATGTGGATTAAAGCTACTTTCGGTTTCAATAATGGCATAAATAAGCGCTGCCGATATTTGATATTTTTTCGCAGCCGCCAATACATAATCACTGTACTTTTGCTTTCTTAAATGGGTGTTTTGCTCGACTAAATCAAAACTAACCGACGAAATAACATGTCCATATTGTCGTTGCTTTTTTAAGTTATTATTTACTAAATAACGCGCAAATCGATTAGCACGCCAGCTATATTTTATTGGTAACTTATCTTGGTCGAGTACTTGTTGGTATAAAAACGGCTCACCTTCTAAAATGGGCGCTTCGCTGGTAAAAATATCGGTTTTATCGGGATCGCTAGAGGTCAGTAAGGTCATAACAATAGCCTGCTGTAACAAGCTTATTGTATTTTTTAAAGCGATGGTTTCTACTTTTACAGTGCCTTGCTCAAAATCAATAATGGCACGAGCTTGGTAATCATTGCTGTATTTGACGTATATTTTTGCACTAGGCTGTTGCGTATTTTGCTTACCCCACTTGCGCCCAACAACGCTTTCTAATGCGGCTAAAAGCTGTTTTACGCTACCAACCTGCGCTTTAATAGAGCGGTGTGTTTTTTGAGCTTGCTTGTGAATTGCAACCACATTGGTCGGGTCGTTTTTTACTTGCTTTACCAGTTTATTTAAATCAACAACGGGCGGTAAACCCGACAGTGATTTACAGCCACTTAAGCCAACTAGCAAAAGTATAAACGCATACTTTTTCACACAATATCCAAACAAATGCTTAGCAACTATAATACATGATAACCGAACCAGTCCGGTTTAATTGGTTGCGCTTGGCCGCTTGGGGTTAGCTTAATATTAAGCTGACTATCGAGTAAATCAATCGCAAAGCAGTCATCAACATCATATAAATCATCTTTATGAAGATGACCCAGCCCTGCTAATAAGTCATTTTTAGCGCGTTGTTTCGCTTCTTCACTACTACTGGCAACATACAAAGCAAAGTCGTGTTGCTCTGCCATTGAGTCGCTTCTGTAAGCACCTAAGTTAACAAAATAAAGTTGCTTATTTTGCTCTACATAACTATCAACCACCTCGATTTTATAACCATCAATATGATTAACCGCCATGTAGCTATCCATGTGTACACTGTTTTTATCACCCACCCATTGGCTTTTTAGTTTGGTATAGGTTTGCTCAATATTTTGGCCTACCACAAAACGTACGTCGTGCATTTCTATGTGACAACCTTGAATGCGTCCACCTAAATACACCATGAATAACTGCATGCTCACTTCCTTTTAAAAACCAAATTAAATTAAACTATCTACGTCAATCTCATGCTTTTTAATCAACTTATAAAAATCAGAACGATTACGCTTGGCAAGTTTGGCGCCTTCTGCCACATTGCCCCCTGCCATTTTCAGGGTATTAATTACATAGTCTCGTTCAAATTCTTTTTTAGCTTCATTAAGTGATAATGGCTCAACGTTACTTTCATTACTGTTTAGCGCACTAAGCACTAAATGTTCAGATATAACCTCACTAGGAGTCAACGCAACCACCTGCTCCACTACATTTTGTAATTGACGTATATTCCCTGGCCAATCATACCTTACTAGGGCATGCATGGCATCGTTTGCAAAGCGCTTTTCTTTTTGCTCCATACGCTTTGCGATGTTGGCACTAAAAAAGTTGGCTAATAAGCTAATATCTTCACGGCGTTCACACAGCGGGGGCAACTTTAAGTTTACGACGTTTAACCGGTAGTATAAATCTTCTCTAAACTGTTGATTACTTATCGCTTCAGGCAGGTTTTTGTGGGTTGCAGAAACAATTCGCACATTAATAGGAATTTCTTCTTGAAAGCCCACTGGGCGAATGGTTTTTTCTTGCAGCACACGCAACAACTTAACTTGTAAATTAAGCGGCATATCACCAATTTCGTCTAAAAATAAGGTACCGCCTTGCGCTTGCTGAAATAGGCCTTGGTGATCTTTTACAGCTCCTGTAAATGCCCCTTTTTTGTGACCAAATAGCTCTGATTCTAATAGCTCACCAGGCACGGCCCCACAGTTTATTGCCACAAATGGACCATCACTAACATGGCTATGCTGATGAATCGCCTGCGCAAGCAACTCTTTACCGGTACCGCTGGCACCAGAAATAAGCACGTTAACTTGTGTAGGCCCTAATAGTTTAACTTGCTCCAGCAAATGCAGCATAGCGCCACTGCGGGTGACAATATTACTTTGCGGCGCGACTTCATCATTATTAACCCCATGTATCTCAATGGCTTTGGCTAGGCTGTCAAACAGCTCATCTTTATCAACGGGTTTTGTGATAAAGGCAAAAATACCTTGCTTGGTGGCCTCTACCGCATCAGGGATAGATCCATGAGCCGTCATCATAATAACAGGCAACGCAGGGTAGCGGTTTTGCAACTGTCGGTGCAGCGCCATGCCGTCCATTTCATCCATTCTTAAATCGGTGATCACCGCATCAAACACTTGGTTTTTAAGTAGTTGTAATGCGTTCATACCACTATCACAGGTCGTTACTTCATAACCCTTTGATTGAATTCGAATCGCCAGTAATTGCAGCAAGCTGGCATCATCATCAACGAGTAAAACTTTAGCACTTGATGGAAGTGTGACTGACATAGTTACTGCTCCTTGGTTTCTTCACGTAATAAAAGTTGCTGTTCAATTGCGGCTAATGACGACAAGGTTTTTTGCATTTTGGCGTTCAATGCTTGCTGTTGTTTTTTTGCATCTATTTGCATTAATACGTGCTGTTTTTGCAGCCATAAATAGTGCTTTATATCATCGGGCCAATAGTACGCCTGATCCAGCTTAAGTAATTGACTCATCACAGTATTGGGGTCACTACTAAGCTTTAAACATGCTGTACTAAAAAACGCTTTCAGTGCTTGCTCCCCTAAGTAGGTTTCATTGCTAGGCGCTAATTTAAAACCACCGCACTGATTGGCATGCCAAGCAATAACTTGCGCTGCAGAGGGATATATTGGCTCTGATTTTGGCCGAGGTTTGGGGTTTGGCTGATTCGTTTTGCTATCTGGCTGAGAGGGTACATTTAATGCTGATTCACCCTGTGTTTGAGTGTTTGTTATTTCACACCCAGATAAAAAAACAAGACTGCTGGTTAGCCATACAATAGCCATTAAACGCGCAGACATATTATTTAACTCCTTTATTTTTATAGGGGATGACAATGTTAAATCGACAGCCTTGCGGCTCATTATGCTCAATTTTTAGTTGCCCATGTAACTGTTCAACTGACTCTTTGACTATAGTAAGACCTAAACCACTGCCTTGTAAGCTAATCTCTTTGGTATGTTTACCTTGATAAAACGCCCCAAAAACATGCTCTCTTTCATGCTCTTTAATGCCACAGCCCTCATCTGCTACCTGCATATTTAGGCCGTTATTTTCTAGACTCAAGCTAATAGTAACGACTTGGTTTGGCTGAGAAAACTTTAAGCCATTGGAAATTAACTGAATTAAAATCATTTCAATTAACTCCCGTGGCAAACTAAGAGAAATATTAGGTAAACTATTGTGCCAAATAAGCGATTGTTCTCGCGCATTTAAGCGGTGCTCAAAGTGGTTATTTACCTTTTTTATTAGCTGATTAAATTCCACTTCACTGACGTTGTCTTTACTGGTGCGAATGGCGTTATAACTCAATAAACTGTCTATCATAGTACGTAACCTCACCATCGATTGACTGATCAGCCCAAGTACCGCTTTTTGCTCGTTATTGATGGGGCCAACGATTTCATCGGCTAGTAATTCAGTGCCCTCAACCATAGAAGCCAAAGGGGTTTTTAATTCGTGAGTAACGTGGCGTAAAAATGTATCTTTTTGTTGTTCTAACATATGCAGCTGCGCTTGCACCCACTGCAACTTGTTACCTAACTCTATGAGTTCAGCTGATCCCTGCACCGATATTTTTTGCTGCCAATCTCCTTGGCCTAATTTATCAATCACTGAGGTTAAGCTTTTTAAACGCCCGCTTATACGCCACAAAAACCCGCCACCAACAAGTAGCGTTAAAGGCGTAAGTGCAACCAACCAGTTTATAAAGGAAGCTTGTAAATTTGTGAGCCTAATTTGGTTTTGAGTGATTTTTGCTTCATTTTCCTCACGTAACCACAATGTTAGCTCCGCTAGTATTTCGCTGATTGGCACAAATAATTCAGCTTGTTGACGCGCTTCAACCACAAGTTGAGTATGTGCCGTTTGCAAAGTATCCGTTAGCCGTTGCCATTGGTGTGTATTTGCTTGGTTATTTGAAAGCTGTTTTAGCTCATTGATGTTTTGCAATGATGATTGCCATTTATCTACGATTAGCTTATCGAGTGAGTCGCTCTTTAATACCCAGTTTTGCCTAGTTGCCCTTTCTAAACTATTAAGCTCTTGCTTAAGCACATTAAACGACTTAGTTACTTGGTAATTATTACTCACAATTTGCTGAGTGACCGCTAATTGCTTATTTAATACATTTAAAAACACAATAACCACTATAGATAAGGGCAACAGCGACAACAGCATGCTCATTACAAATTGGCCAATTAAATTGGGGCGCCAATTTATCAATGCTTTATATTTTTCAGCCATGACTGCGGGCATACAAAAGTCCTTTACTATTTTTAAACGTTCTATTATTAAGCGCTCAACTTATACACTCGCTGAACCATCAAGGATAAAAACCCCTGCTGTCTCTAAATAGCGACAAGTTAAGCAATTGATTTAAAAAATTTTAAACGCTTATAACTGCAAAATTGTTGCATAAAACACACAGTTACTTGTAAAAATTACGCACCAATCATCACAAAAAAACATAACTCACTGATTATTAATAAAAATAAATATTGGCATCATTTTTGTTACGAGAACATTAATATTAATCTAAAAAGAGCCAAGGAATGTTCAAAAACAATTTACAGAACGCTGTACTTATCGGTTTGTGCCTAACCAGTACTCATTTATTCGCCCTTGATGTAGATGCTGAATTTAATCGTTTAGACAAAGACAGTAATGGCACATTAAGTGAAGCTGAAGCAGGTGAAGATGCTTTATTACATGAGAACTTTGCACAGATAGACACCGATGAAAACGGACTCATATCTCTAAACGAATTTAAGCTGTTTATAAAATAAAGGAGTACATTCATGAAACAACTAATTGGTGCTTTTTCACTCCTATTTTTAGCTATTAGTGCCACCGCACTGGCATCGCCATTAAATGTACGTTTTATGCATTTAGATAAAAATATGGATGACCAAATATCGCTTATTGAGGCAAAGCAAGATAAACAATTACTTAAGCAGTTTGCCGATTTAGACAAAGATAATAACGAGATGATTTCTAAAAAAGAATTCCAAAACTTTAAACCTTAAGTTTAGATTCAAGTTTAATCTATTAGTATAGAGTTAAAAGCACTTGCCATAATCCCTGAGGGAGTGTGTAAACGGATTTAATGTTGGGATTTAAATTATGGCAAGTGCTTTATTTCATTATTGCCAGCAATTAAAATATGCCTTGGAACGCCAACCATGAAAATACAGCTTCTCCTTATTGGTGCTTTACTATTTGTTAGCCATAGTGCCTGTGCACTTGACGTAAAGCAACGCTTTGAACATCTAGACACCAACAACGACGGGTATTTAACCCATAGTGAGCTTGCTGCTCAGCCTCAGCTATTAAACTCATTTTCAAATTGGGATGAAAATCAAGACAACAGAATTTCTTTAACTGAGTTTAAAAACTATCTAACCACCAATTTGTACTGAGTATTTAGATGAAACCTATCCGCCATATTATTTTACTAACGCTTACTGTTGTTAGCTGCATGAGCTTTGCGACAAATAGCTATATTGCCTCAGAATTTGAAAAACTTGACCGTAATCAAGATGGCTTTTTAACTCGTTCGGAAACTGCCAGTGATCCTGCTTTATGGTCACGCTTTGGCAGCTACGACCGTGACAAAGACGCACAATTGTCATTAAGTGAATATAGTTTGTACGCCAGTAAATAAATAGCTCCCTCAAATAAAGCCTAGTTAATTAGGCTTTATTTGAGAAGATTAAACAAATTCTTTCCTGTTAACACGCAACCTATCCTACCCTGAATTTGCTTACTCTAGCTAAAAGCTGGGCTTATTCGACTATTAATAAATTATGCTATTGGTATTCTAAATTTGAGTTTGCTACTGTGATAGTACAAATAATAACAACATACCTCTTATGCGACTCAATAAATTAATTAAACCGGTATTACTAGCAAGCCTCTGCGCCTTATCTAGTGTGGCAATTGCACAAACGAAAGTAATATATAATGCCAATGGCTACACCCCTTTATACAAAGGAAAAATGCGCCACGGCGAAGTAAATACATTTACAACCTTAGTCATAAAAGATGGCAAAGTTGTAAAAACAGGTCCTGACAGCTTAAAAAATAGCTTCCCGGGCGCAACCCTAATTGACGCCAATGGAAAAACCTTATTACCAGGGCTCATTGATGCCCACGGACACGTAATTGGCCTGGGTGAAAACTTGTCACAGCTGGATGTGCGCGGCGCAAAATCGGTAGATGAAATAACCGCTAAGCTCAACGAATTTGCCAAAGGCAAAGAAGGTTGGATTATTGGTCGGGGCTGGAACCAAGAGCTATGGTCCGACACGCGTTTCCCTACCGCTGCTGATTTAGACAAAGTCGTCAGCGACCGCCCTGTTATTTTATCGCGAGTAGATAGCCATGCTATTTGGGTTAATTCAAAAGCACTAGAACTTGCCAATATTAATGCTGACACACCAGCCCCAGCAGGTGGAGAAATTATAAAAGACGAGTTTGGCAAACCAACCGGTATTTTTATAGATAAAGCAGAAACATTGGTTACTCAACATATGCCTGCAACATCTGCGCAATCGGTTAGCAATGCATTAGATGCCGCAGGTAAACATTTATTAAGCTTAGGCATTACCTCAACCCACGATGCAGGTATTGATAAAACCACGTGGCAAGTTTATAAACAGCGCGCTGAGTTAGGTACATTACCGCTTAGAATTGTAGCGATGTTAAGTGCAGCAAGCCCAGATTTAAACATGATGCTTAAAGCGGGTCGGTATCAAGATGCTCAAGATTTTTTATCTATTCGCAGTGTAAAAATTTACGCTGACGGTGCCTTAGGGTCACGCGGTGCCGCGCTTATTGAAGAATACGCAGACAGAGCAAACCACTTTGGCCTAATGCTTGAAACCCAACAAAAGCTAGAACAATTATTTACACTCACTTTTAAAAGCGGGTTTAGTGCAAATACCCACGCCATTGGCGATAGAGCAAATAAAATTGTGCTCGATGCCTATCAAAATGTATTTAAGCAAACCGGTGGTATACTACTGCGTAATCGCATGGAGCATGCACAAATCGTCTCGCCGGAGGATATTCCGCGCTTTAAAACCCTGAAAATAATTCCATCAATGCAACCTGTGCATGCTACATCTGACATGCATATGGCAGAGCAGCGTTTAACCGATAAACAACTCCAAGGCGCATACGCTTGGCAAACATTCTTAGAGCAGGGGT
Source organism: Pseudoalteromonas sp. MQS005 (assembly GCF_001661605.1). Taxonomy (NCBI): domain Bacteria; kingdom Pseudomonadati; phylum Pseudomonadota; class Gammaproteobacteria; order Alteromonadales; family Pseudoalteromonadaceae; genus Pseudoalteromonas; species Pseudoalteromonas sp. MQS005. Next base: position 28,188 of record NZ_LYRQ01000029.1, read on the forward strand.
CGACTATTGCAGCGGGTTCTGATTACCCTGTCGAGCTGGCGAACCCGTTTGATGGCTTATATTCTGCCATTACACGTATGGATCATAATCAATTGCCTGAAAATGGTTGGCGCGCCAGTGAAGTGTTAAGCAGAGAAGATGCATTACGTGCGTTTACCCTTGGCGGCGCGTATGCAGCGCATCAAGAGTTTAAGCTAGGGAGTTTAGAGCAAGGTAAATGGGCTGACTTTATACTGGTTGATCAAGACTACTTTAAAGTCCCCATTGAGCAGCTATACAAAACTCAGGTGCTGCAAACGTGGATTGCGGGCACGTTACGCTACGAAAAAGACGCCACAAAAGCTGAATAATTAAAAACAAAAAAGGGTTAACTTGCGTTAACCCTTTTTTGTATCAACTTTTGACTGACGATATAGCTTAATAATGTGATAAATATTGACCAAAGCCAACAAGCCGTTGGTAAAAGCCACCGGCACTGAGCCTATAGCCGCACCGTAAAAAGTAAACGCAATACAGCCCAATAAATTAAACCAACGTAGTTTGGTTACATCAGTCATGGTTAATGATATGACTAATAAGACGGATGCTAAATAACCTAAATATTCCCAACTCAATTGTTCTCTCCTAGGCTTTAGGTTAGTATTACGCGTTAAATTTTAGTACATTATTAAGCTACGCTACGCAGTAGTTAAAATAAAAAAGCTAACTTACCAATAAAACCTTAAAATATACTGGTAAATACCACAATTTTTAATCATTACACGGAAGAATGAAGGTCATTTAACGCTATTAATTATCTTAACGGCGTGGGCAAGTTAGCATAAATTCTTAATCTTAATGCTATCGTCATTAAGGTGTAATAAATAGGACAATTGTCCGAAGAGCATGATTGATGTTTCAATACCATTTTTCCAGTTACCTTGTTGATCAACTGCTGACGTTTGCCGGCAGTAGTTTTCAGCAATCAAAAAAAGAAATATTAATACAGCAAGACCAGCCGTTAACTAAGTTGGTATTAGTGCGAAGTGGAACTGTATCGTTTAGTTACGATGTAGGTAATGGCAGGCGCCTGCTACTTGGCCAACTCGACTGTAACAATACCCTAATTGGCGAAATTGAAGCACTTAATAATAACCCCTGCATTTACACGGTAACCTGCTTTAGTGATGTCACGTATAACTTGATTGAATTAAAACATTGGCGCGCATTATTGCTCGATAAACCCGAGCTAAGCTTATATACGGCGCAAACGATTGCGGCTAAGTTTCAAGAAAATCAAAAAATTAATTTAGATAAGCTGTTACTGCCGTTGAGCTACAATATTGCCAAAGATTGCTTATTACGTGCAGAGAATAACAATCCCACCTTGTTACGTGCTTACCCTACGGTAAATGCAGAAGCTGAGCGCTTTGCAACCACTGAGCGTGCATACAGGCGTGTAGTGAGTGAGTTAGTAGAGAAAAACTTAGTGCAAAGAAGCACACAAGGACTACAAGCTGTCGATATTCCTAAATTAAGTGACTATGTAGATAGCTTTGCACAGCTTTAAAGACAATAAAAAAGGCCATTAAGGCCTTTTTTATTGAGCAAAATCACATTTACTTTTCAAGTAAAATATCGTGGATTTTAGCTAAATCAGATTTACCTTCAATAATTTCATCCGGCGTTAAACCTGATAATTCATGCGGGAATACTAACCATTCTTCAGATTCATGAATGTAGTAATCAGGCACTGTATCAACTTTTGAATTTTTTGGCTTGTAGTATGGACAAGCAATACGAATATCACGTGGTAAGTTTAAACGCATTAGCTCAGAGAGCTTCTCTTTTAACGCTACAATACTACGACCTGAGTCAAAAACATCGTCAACAATCAATAAAGAGTCACCTGCATTTGCGTTTTCAACTATGTAGTGTAAACCATGTACTTTGATTTCTTTTGATTGCTTACCAATACCGTAATAAGACGAGGTACGAACCGCAATGTGATCCGTTTCTATGCCTTTGTAATCATAATATTCCTGAACCGCAATCCCAATTGGAGCACCACCGCGCCATATACCAATAATAAAATCTGGACGAAAGCCATCTTTATACACTTGTGCCGCTACGCGGAATGAATCTTCAAGTAATTGTTGAGCCGTGATATAGCACTTTTCTGACATAGTAAGGATCCCAGTGGTATGTATAATATTTGAGCGAGGTTTAAATAAAAATAGATGCCCAAACACGTAATGGCGAAGGATTTTACCGTAAATAAAACAAAATTGCTTGTTTGGCGGATAAAAAAATAGGCACCCTAAGGTACCTATTTTTTAACTAATGCGTAATCTCAGTAGATTATGCCTTTTCAAGTAGGGTACGTGCTACGGTGCGCATACCTTGTGTAGTTGCACCTGAAGCCCATTGACTTGTGCTACCACCCATATTAAATGCAGCAGCTAAATCGATGTGTACCCAGCCTTTGCCATCGTTTGGCACAAAGCGAGATAAGAAACCAGCGGCGTTAGATGCACCACCGAAACCACCGCCTTTTTGGGCGCGGCTATTTGCTGTATCCGCATACGGCGATGGGCAGTTTTGTTGATGCCATTTTTCAAGTGGTAATGGCCATGCGGCTTCCATTTCTTGTGACGCAAAGTCTTCCACTTCACGCACTAGCTCTTTATCAAGGGCAAACAATGCGTTGTACTCTTGACCAACAGCAACAAGGGCGGCACCAGTAAGGGTTGCCGCATCAATAATAAGTGGAGCGCCTGTCTCGCCTGCGGCCATTAAGCCATCAGCCAATACTAAACGCCCTTCAGCATCAGTATTTACAATTTCAACGGTTGTGCCATTTTTGTAAGTAAGAATGTCACCTAGTTTGTATGCATTACCCGAAATTAAGTTCTCTGCACAACATAAAAACAACTTAATACGCTTTTCTACGCCACGGCTAATTGCCAGTGCCAAACCTGCGGTTACCGTTGCTGCACCACCCATGTCGCACTTCATACCCAACATACCTTCGCTTGGTTTAATTGAGTAACCACCTGAGTCAAACGTAATACCTTTACCAACAAGTGCTGCGCTTACCGGTGCGTTCTCATCGCCAGTTGGGTTGTAATCAAGCTCAAGTAATACTGGCGGACGCTCACTACCACGACCAACGGCATGAATACCAATCCACTGCTGTTCTAATAGCGCATCGCCTTTTATTATTTGATAGCTAACATGCTCTGGTGCAAGTGATTGAATAAATTCAGCGGCTTTTTCAGCTAAGCTTTCTGGGTAAATGTCATTGGCGGTACCATTGATCATTTCGCGCGCCCACGTTGCCGATGCTTTTAAATCAGCGAGTTCTTTAAGATCAGATTGTGCGTTATCAACAAACTCAACACCGTTTAGTACTTTTGGTGATACAAAGCCTTGGTAAAAAGCCCATTGGCTCTCTGTGCACCATACATCACCTTCAAGAACAACATTTTTAATGCCTTGATTTGCAATTGTACGACCCGCTTTTTGCACATTTTTTAATGTTTCTTGCTCAGATAAATGAACCGTTGCGCCGTGTTCGTTAAAAGATAATGACGCACTTTCGCCCCAATGCCCTGGTGCCAACTGCTCGCTTAATTGAACAACAAATTTTTCACTCATGTTAGAATATCCTTGCACTTAAATGTGCGGTTGAGTTTACTATAGAGCGCTTAAGTTCCCAACTGCTTGAGGTGAATAACCTCAACCGGCCTGTAAACCTCAATTTTACTTACCCTAAACTCGGGTTAATAAGTTTGCTAACATATTGAGCTATAAAAATATTTAAGTTTATTATCTCTAGAAAAAATGAACTCAACGCAGTTAGCGCTAAAACAACTACTTGAAATAAACTTATTATCCAGTGCTCAGGTTACATAAGGAAGTCATAAATGAAATACACCCCGTCATTACAATCTGCCACTTTATTAAAGCGTTACAAACGCTTTTTAGCTGATTTAGAGCTCAGTGATGGCACTACTTTTACCGCTCACTGTGCTAATACGGGTAAGATGACGGGCTGTGCCGATGTCGGTTTTACTGCCTTTTATTCCACCAGCAGTAATACCAAGCGAAAGTACCCGCAGTCATTAGAGCTGACGCAAAATAATGTATCACAGCTTATTTGTGTAAATACCGCTATCGCCAATAAAGTAGTCGAAGAAGCACTTAATAATGAGGTTATTGATGAGCTTACAGGCTATCAACACATACAAAGTGAAGTGAAGTATGGCAGTGAAAACAGCCGCATCGACTTTTTACTTACCCACAGCAGCAAAGCCAATTGCTATGTTGAAGTTAAATCAGTCACGCTGCTGAGCGAAGATCGTCCACAAAGTGGTCAAGGCTACTTCCCTGACGCCCAAACTCTTCGTGGGCAAAAGCATATTCGTGAATTAATCGACATGGTAAAACAAGGGCATCGAGCGGTATTACTATTTGCAGTGCTGCACCAAGGCATCACACAAGTCAGTGCTGCGGTGCATATTGACCCAACCTATGCAGAATTGCTTAGCGAGGCCATTGAGCAAGGCGTAGAAGTATTAGCTTATAAAGCACACATTTCAGCGAGTGAAGTTACTTTAATTGAAAAAGTGCCGTTTATTGACTAGGTAAACAGCGCGCCAGCATTCGTACTGGCGCTCAAAGTGTGCTTACTCTTTACTCATTGATAAATCCATTTCATTAATTAAATTTAGATTAATATCTGCATCTTTAAATAAGATGGGTCTTAATACTGGCGTATTTGAGTAAAAACGCGATTGATCATCAAAATGTTCTGAGCTTGAATCTGAACTCTGCGACATAGTCAGTAATCCTTTTGCCACAGGACCATCATCGGTAAAGTTCATCACAAACATCCAGCTCGATCCGTAATTAACAGGGTAACCACTGGCTGTTAAATTTGACGCTAACGGTTTACCTGTGATCGCATCATCCAATGTTTGATGATCGATATATGGGATCACCGTAGAAAATGAACGACTGCTACTGCGATCAAAACGATACACATTAAAGCCTCCTTCCACACTCATTGGCCCACTCCAAGGAAGTTGCTCGCCTGAAGCAATGCCGCCTGCTAGCGTTTTTTCAACAAATTGCAGCTCACCTAAAGTACTGTTTAATGCCACGCCATTGCTTTGTAAATTAAGCACTGCATGCGCTAATGCCATTAACGCAGAGCCATCGGCAAGTAAGGTATTTGGCGTATTTGCAGGGTTGGTCACATCAAAATTATCATATAAGTATTCATCATCATTAAATAAGTGAGCAAACTCTCTGATTAACGCAGCACCTTGTGTATCAAGGTTCATAGCGCCATTCCAGTCCTCTAACACGGCACAGGCAGCTGTTAGGTCAATACTTGCTCCATTAGTTAGTGTAACCGGTGTTGCGCCACGCGCTTTACACTGGGCAACTAAATCATCAAATACTAATTCACCTAAATAGATACGATTGCCTACTAGCGCATTTTCAAGTTCAGCCAAATCAAACTTACTGTCTTCACCGCCTCCCTCTTTTATGAGCTTCAAACCCATACGGGTACGCAATGATAATGGCTGATGAACATCGCCATATTGCGCAGCAAAGCCCACAAGAGGTTGTTCAAGATTAGTAACCCAATAGCTGTCATTTGAGTTTTGTACGTAGTCAGTGCGACTTAGTTGGGGAGCTTGTTCAAAAGGCACAACGCCTTGCGGTTCAAATAGTTTTAAGTTACCAGGTACTAAATCAAAGCCCGTCGATTCTCTAAGTGCAACCAATTCAGGTTGCAAACGAATTGCCATATTTGCGGTATCACCCAGTTTCAAAACGGTGCTGTCATCAACAAAAAAGACATTACCTTCTTTATCGCTGGCCATGGTGTTATTAAAAGAGACGCCATCGTATTTAGCAAACGAGGCCTTCATCTCTTCTAAGCTGGTTGCTTGATTAATAGCTGACCACTGAGCAACCACATCCATATTAAATTCATTGGCATCTTTGATGGTAAATGCTTGGCTGTCGTTCCACCCTAAACCATTTGCGGCAGGTGTTTCAATCATTAAACCATGGTGGCTATAGTAAAACGGTTTGCTAAGTGTAATTGTGGTCCCTGGTGCCACAGTTACCTCAACGTTAATTGTTTTTGAAGTAATTTCATAATTATCACCTTCAACGCTGTAACCCACGCGATCATTTTCATTTAGTGCTAGCTGATAAATTAAAAAATGACGTGCTGTAGAAAAAGTATGGGTCCAAGCTATGTGCTCATTAAAACCAATATTGATCACTCCTGGCATCCCTTGCAAACTGCCCCCCATTACATTCATAGCGTTGGGAATGGTTAGGTGTGATTGCCAAAAGCGTAAATTGCCCTCGTGAGGAAAATGAGGATTTGCTAATAGACCACCTTTACCATTGGCCATCATATCTTTACCAAGCCCCCAACCATTTGACCCTAAGTGATCAAATTTTTTCTCTAGCTTAAATTGCTTTGCTCGCTGATTAATATTGCCTACTATTGAAGACACAGCACTTGGCTGCTCTGACGTAGGCATTGGCAGATACTCATTCGCATCACCCGGGTTTGCTAAAAAAGCGAGCTCTAAAAAGTTAGCCGAGCTGGCTAGCTGCACTGTAGCCATAGAGTACGCCAACATATCTTGTGCTGTTAAACTGGTAACCCAAGGTGCAGAGGCACACTCCGGCGCTAAATTATCAACCCCCGTATCAGTAACGTATTTATTAAAGCCTTGCACAAACCCTTCAAAGTGCGCTCGGCTGTTCTCTTCTAATTGATCATAATTGGCTTGAGCATATTCATTCACACCCAAGGCTTTATAACCAAAGTCAGAAATTAAATGCGTTGAGTCGCCACTGCCTGGTACTTTATCTGGACCATAGTATTTCGAGCGTTCACCGCGCACTTTAATAATTTGATCCATTAATAGACACGCATGATCTTTAGCATAAGCATAACCACTACCAAACGCTAAGCTCTCTAAGTTATCAGCAGTGATATGCGGCACACCGAAGGTAGTCCAACGGATATTCGCATCAAGTTTATTATCGTCATCAAATGCAATTATTGGCGCGCTTGTCTCTGGAACGGGATCAGGCACCACGACAATTGGTGGTGCAACGTTATTGTCATTGTCTTCGCTACAACCAATTAAAAGTAGGCTACTGGCGATACAAAGTGAGAGTAAATGGGGCTTCATTGTGGTGTTCCTTGTCATTATTATTGTTTAACTTTACAACCATGCCGTAAATACTTATTAAAATCTTGACCTCAAACGCACAAAATTGACTTTGCGCGCCAGTTAGGGCAGCTTAAACTTTAACCGTCTAGAAAAGGATATTTTATGTATTTTGTAAGTAGCCAAATTATTCGTTCTTTAACTAGTTACTTAGCTTCTCAAGGTCTGAATAAAGAACACTTACTTAATAATATTACTCAAGGAGGGCAGCAACTTAATAACAGTCGCTATAAATACCCGCTTGCTGATTACGAACAGCTCATGGCCATTGGCGCAAAACACTTAAATAGGAACACAGTAGGATTAGAGTTTGGTCAAGCGCTTAATGCGCAAAACTGGGGATTACTTGGGCATATTGCTTTAGTGAGTGACTCTTTATTAAGCGCATTACAACATGCTTTAAAGCTGCATACCTTAGTTAGAAACATTGGCACTATTAGCCTACATCATCACCCACAACACAGCAGCCTAGAATGGCACCCCAAAACACCAGTCACACACTTCATGGCAGATGAGCTTTTTAGTAGCTGGCTTGCTTTTGCTCAACAATGTTGTGAATGGCAAGCCCCGTTGATGCTCAGCCAAGTAAAATTAATGCGCCCACAACCGCCCATCAATGAAGTTAAACAGTATCAAAGTGTATTTAACTGTCCTATTGAGTTTAATAGCACAACAAATAGCATGATCTTTGATAGCCAATTACTACACTGCCCACTAAAAGGCGCTAATAACGAGCTAGAAACTTTATTAGCCGCACAGGCTATTAACTACAACCACGAAGCTCAGTATATTAGTCAGCTCAAAGCGCTAATAACACAACACCTGCCAGAGCGTTTAAGTGTTCAGCAAGCTGCTCAGGCATTAGCGCTATCAACTCGCAGCCTACAGCGTTACTTAAAACAACAACACACCAGCTACAGCAAAATTATTGACGAAATATGCAAACAACAAGCCCTTATATTACTAAAACAAGGACTCAGTTCGTTAAACATTGCCACTGCGCTGGGCTTTTCTGAACAAAGCGCTTTTCAGCGTGCTTTTAAACGCTGGTATTGTATTACGCCTAAAAAATACTTAACCGAAAAGTAAAAGATAAGTTGTTTTTATTATTTTTGCCCACATAACAACGCCAGTTTATAAACCGATACTGTAATAAAAAAGTATAAACACTGCTTTTGCTACTTTTATATGGGTAAACAGGGTTGAAGCTAATTCGATTATTTAAAAATAAATTTGCCTAGGGTATGAGTTTCTGTTATTTATACCGCCGGCTAATGCTGAGGCATTAAATTAAGGATTTAGGAGAGAGTTATGCCAGACCAAAAAAGACATGGTTTATTGGCTCAAGCCGGTTTAGAACCATACCAAGAAAAACCGGGTGAAGAGTACATGAATGAAGCACAACGTGCTCATTTTAAAACAATTTTAGAAACTTGGCGTAATGATTTACGGAACGAAGTTGATCGTACTAAGTCACACATGCAAGACGAAGCAGCTAACTTTCCTGATCCCGTTGACCGCGCAGCACAAGAAGAAGAGTTCTCATTAGAGCTTCGTACTCGTGACCGCGAACGCAAATTAATTAAGAAAATTGAAAAAACAATCAACTTAATTAAAGAAGACGAGTTTGGTTTTTGTGAGTCTTGTGGCATTGAAATTGGCATTCGTCGTTTAGAAGCACGTCCTACTGCCGATTTATGCGTAGACTGTAAAACACTTGCCGAAATTAAAGAAAAGCAAGCTGGACGCGGCTAATTAAGTTATAGCCATGTCTTCTACAGCCGTTACCGCGCAAGTATCTGACTATCGCGGCCGATTTGCACCGTCTCCTTCGGGGCCGTTACATTTTGGCTCACTTGTGGCGGCTGTAGGTAGCTACCTAGATGCAAAAGTTAACCAAGGGAAATGGTTAGTACGCATTGAGGATATAGACACCACTCGCGTTGTTAAAGGCGCAGCCACCGATATCCTAAATACCTTAGGCGCCTACTGCCTTAATTGGGATGAAAACGTTGTGTATCAAACACAGCGTCTTACTATTTATCAAGATGCAGTAAACTCACTGTCAAAACAACACCTTATTTATGCCTGCCAATGCTCTCGTAAGCAAATAAAAGCGCTAGGTGGAATTTATCAAGGGCAATGTAAACATAGCCAACTCAGTGAACAGGGTCATGCCCTTCGCTTAACTCAATGCCATGCAACCGTGACTTATAACGACCTTATTCAGGGGCGTATTGACGTTGACCCTGCTCTGGCCCATGAAGATTACATTATAAAACGTAGCGACGGTTTATTTGCCTATCAACTGGTGGTGGTTATTGATGACATTGAGCAAGGGATCAATCGAATTGTACGAGGCGCTGATCTACTTGAACCTACCGCCCGTCAAATAAGTCTGTTTAAGCAACTTAATAACCCTATTCCAGAATTTGCTCATTTACCTTTAGCGGTAGCAAAACCCGGATTTAAACTCTCTAAACAAAATTACGCCCCCGCTATTTGCAAACAAAATCCCAAACCGACTTTGATAGCGGTATTTAACTTTTTAGGTTTGCCAACCCACGACCAACTTATGGATTTAACCACAGAGCAATTACTTGCTTGGGGCGTGGCACATTTTAACTTAAGCCGCGTTCCCACTACGCGTGAAATACAGATTTAACGCTCTTTCGCGGATTGGGTATAACAAATTCAAATAAAATCGTTAAAAATGGCTTAATTTCAGCACTGCAACTTAATTTTTCCACCTTGCTGGTATATGATAGCCGCCTAAATATATGCTAATTACATAAAACAGTAAGTACAGCTCTATGAGAAGGTACTTGTTGTCATTTTGATTGCAATGGCGAGTCAATCAACCGCTTCTCTAGGAGACAGACTATTATTTCCAAGCTTTTTCAATTTTGTCGACAAATTATCGGCCCGAATGCCAGTGCCGAAGATGTCGCAATCAGCAGTGAACCGTTGGTGATCCCTCGAGGTGAGCATGGTATTTCTCGCAAACAATTTAGCCCAAATGCAATCAAAGTACTCTATCGCCTAAAAGATGGTGGCTATGATGCCTACTTAGTTGGTGGTTGCATTCGCGATGTATTGTTAGGTCAACAACCCAAAGATTTTGATGTTGTAACCAATGCAACCCCTGAGCAAGTTAAAAAACTGTTTCGTAACTGCCGTTTAATTGGCCGCCGCTTTCGTTTAGCGCACATTGTTTTTGGTCGTGAGATTATTGAAGTGGCCACCATGCGCGGCCATCACGAAGCACAAGAAGACAAAAATCAAATTAGCCAATCAAGCGAACATGGGCAACTACTTCGCGACAACGTATTTGGCAGCATTGAAGAAGATGCCGAGCGTCGTGATTTTTCAATCAATGCCTTATATTACTCAATCAATGATTTTTGTATTTATGATTACGCCAATGGTTTAGCGGCCATAAAGGCAAAACAAATTGAGTTAATTGGCGACCCTGAAACACGCTATCGTGAAGACCCCGTGCGTATGCTTCGTGCAGTGCGCTTTGCTACTAAACTCGATATGCAAATAGCACCTGCAAGCGAAAAGCCAATAACCGCTCTAGCTAGCTTGCTTGATAACATTCCACCAGCACGTTTGTTTGAAGAAATACTCAAGCTGTTTTTAAACGGCAAAGCACAACAAAACTTTTTAATGCTGCGCAAATACGGGTTATTTAAATCGTTGTTCCCAGAACTTGACCGCATTTTGGATAAAAACCCAGGCGGGCTTGAAGAAACTTTCATCAAGCAAATGTTTGCAAACACTGACATCCGCATTAATGCAGAGAAAAAAGTCACCCCTGCGTTTGTATTTGCAGCGTTACTGTGGTTTCCATTGGTTGAACGTACTGAAAAAATTCGACGTCAAGAACAACTCTCTGAATACGATGCCTTTGCCCAAGCAATTAATAAAGTACTTAGTGAGAACGCTCAGCATATTGCAGTGCCAAAACGCTTTACGTTAGGCGCCCGTGATATTTGGCATATTCAACAACGTTTAGACAAACGTGCAGGCCAACGTGCCTATCGCTTAACACAGCAGCCTCGTTTTAAAGCCGCTTATGACTTTTTACTACTGCGTGTTGATGCCGGTGAAACTGAGCATACAGAGCTTGCACAGTGGTGGACACAGTACTTGAGTCAAGATATTAATGGCCAAAAAGAAATGGTGCGAGAGCTAGGTCATCAAGGTGGACCAAAACCACGTAAGCGTCCTCGTCGGCGCACCACTAAAAAACCAGCTGAGTAAATAATGCAACGTGTCTATTTAGGCTTAGGTGCCAACCTTAATACACCTAAAAAACAACTTGATGATGCTGTTGTTGCACTTAAAAACTTGCCTAACAGCGAGTTTATCGCTTGCTCACATTATTATGCGAGCAAGCCTATGGGGCCACAAGATCAACCCGATTATGTGAACGCGGTTGCCTGTATCAATACCTCGCTACAGCCAGAGCAGTTACTTGATTTAACGCAAGCCATAGAGCTGGAGCATGGTCGAGTCAGAAAAGCTGAGCGTTGGGGCGCACGCACACTGGATATTGATATTTTATTATTTGGTGAGCAGGTTATAAATACAAAACGTTTAACGGTGCCTCATTACGGATTAAACGAGAGAGAGTTTGTTGTTTACCCGCTGCAAGAAATTGCACCCGAACTTATTTTACCAAGCGGCGCATCTATCAAACAGATAGCAAATAACCTACCGCTTAACGACTTACAACAATTACCGCTGTAATTAACTAAGGCTTATGTCTGCGAGAATATTATGTCTAAAATAACCGTTTCAACTTTGAATAAAATGAAGGCTGAAAGTAATAAAATCACTGCGTTAACAGCTTATGATGCCAGTTTTGCTAAGTTATTTCATGAGAATGGCGTTGAAGTTGTTTTAGTCGGTGATTCTTTGGGAATGGTATTACAAGGTGGCGATGACACACTCGCTGTGACAAACCAAGAAATTGCGTACCATACTCGCTGTGTTCGCGCTGGAAGCCGTGACCTATTTGTTATTGCCGACCTACCGTTTATGACCTATGCAAATCCAAATGATGCGTGTAAAAATGCCGCAGAGTTGATGCGCGCAGGTGCTAATATGATCAAGCTTGAAGGTGGCGAATGGCTGCATGACAGCATTAAATCACTTACTCAGCAAGGTATTCCGGTGTGTGGGCATTTAGGGCTTACGCCGCAATCTGTGCACGTATTTGGTGGTTTTAAAATTCAAGGCCGTGAAGAAGCACAAGCACAAAAAATTATTGCCGATGCAAAAGCATTAGAGGCAGCGGGTGCTCAACTACTCGTGCTTGAGTGTATTCCAAGTGCCTTAGCAAAACGTATTACTGACTCATTAAGCATTCCGACTATAGGGATTGGTGCGGGCAATGTAACCGATGGCCAAATTTTGGTTATGCACGATTTAGTCGGTATTTCTGCAGGCTACATTCCTAAATTTTCAAAAAACTTTTTACTCGAAACAGGCAACATGCCTGCCGCTGTTAAAAAGTATTGTAACGATGTTAAAAGCGGCGTTTTTCCAAGCGCTGAACACGAGTTTAAATAATGCAGTCAATCACTGAAATTAAATCATTACGCAGTCAAATAAGAGCTTGGCGCCAAGCGGGTTTAAGTGTTGCACTAGTACCTACTATGGGTAACCTGCACCGCGGTCACTTTTCGTTGGTAGAAAAAGCAAAAACACTGGCCGACAAAGTCGTTGTTAGTGTTTTTGTTAACCCGATGCAATTTGGTGCTAACGAAGATCTAGACAATTATCCGCGTACCTTAGATGCCGATAAACAAGGTTTAGCCGATCTTGAAACGGATATTTTGTTTATCCCCAGTGTAGAGGCTATTTACCCAAATGGCTTAGGGGTGCAAAGTTTTGTTGATGTACCAGGTATTTCGATGGGCTATTGCGGCGGCTCACGTCCTGGTCATTTTAAAGGTGTAGCAACAGTTGTCACTAAACTATTTAACTTAGTCCAACCTGATTACGCCTGCTTTGGTGAAAAAGACTTTCAGCAGCTGCAAGTTGTTAAAACAATGGCTCGTGATTTGTCGATACCAGTAGAAATTATTGGTGTGCCAACGATGCGTGAAGTTAGCGGCCTTGCCATGAGCTCACGCAATGGGTATTTATCAAGTGATGAAAAGCAAACCGCTACGATTTTATTCAACACTTTAAATCACTGTGCGCAGCAACTAAAAAGCGGAAATAAAGCGTTTGCTACTCTTGAAGCTGATGCTAAAGCGACTTTAGAAAGCGCAGGGCTAAAACCAGATTATTTTTCGATAGCTCAACGAGATACATTAAAAGCTGCTACACTCGAAGATACACGATTTGTTATTTTAGCTGCCGCCTTTTTAGGAAGTGTTAGATTAATCGACAATATACAGGTTGAAGTTTAATACTGGTGTAGCCTCACTTTAAGGATAAGTATGAAAACTTTTATTAAAACCACTCTAGTGGCTTTTTCTTTTGCAGCATTGGCAGGGTGCCAAAGCCAAGCAGGTAATCCAGCACTTAACCAATGCGCTCAGCAAAGTTATCAATGCGAAACCAGCTGTGAACAACAAACAACCACCGATAGCCTTAAGTCACAGGTTTGCTCATCTAAATGCATCGAAGCGTATAATCAATGCAAAGTACAAGCTGAAAACTTAAGTAAAGCTGACTAATATCAATTGGCATAAATTGTAAACCAAAAAAACCGCTCATTTGAGCGGTTTTTTAATTATTAGCGGTTTATTTTAAGCCTAACTTTTTCAACTCAACTTCAACTAGCTTTGCAGAAAGTGGCACATAACCATCTTTTTCTACAATTTTTTGACCTTCTTGCGAAAGTACCATCTTTAAAAACTCAGCTTCAACTGGGCCAAGTGGCTTATTTGGGTGTTTATTTACATAAACATATAAGAAACGTGATAGTGGGTATTTACCTTGAGCTACGTTTTCAAGCGTGGCATCAACAAAGTTAGTACCTTTTTTAGATAACGGAACAGTACGCACACCCGATGTTTTATAACCAATGCCAGAATAACCAATGGCATTTAGTGATGCTGAAATTGACTGTACAACAGAAGCTGAACCCGGTTGCTCGTTCACGTTATTACGAAAATCGCCTTTACATAAGGCTTTCTTTTTAAAGTAACCGTAAGTCCCTGATACTGAGTTACGTCCATATAATTGCACGTCTTTTGCAGCCCAATCACCTTCTAGACCAACATCACTCCAGCGGTTTACTTGCTCTGGTGCGCCACATTTACGTGTTGATGAGAAAATAGCATCGATTTGGTCAATACGCAGCCCTTCAATTGGGTTATCTTTATGAACAAATACCGCTAATGCATCAATTGCTACACGTACTTGTGTTGGCTTATAGCCATAGCGCTTTTCAAATGCTTCAATTTCTTTCGACTTCATAGCACGGCTCATTGGACCTAAATTTGCCGTACCTTCTGTTAATGCTGGTGGCGCAGTAGACGAACCTGCCGCTTGAATTTGAATATTTACATTTGGGTAAATACGCTTATATTCTTCAGCCCAAAAGGTCATCATGTTGGCTAACGTATCAGACCCTACCGATGAAAAGTTACCTGATACACCGCTAATTTTTTGATACTCAGGCATACCGTCTTCTAATGCTACTGCTTGCGCAGATACAAATGTTGTAACAGCCACACCCATTGCGGCAACTAAGTTTTTAAATTTCATTTTGGGGTTCTCCAGTTTGTTCGTCCCATTTCCTAACTGCGGTTCACTCTAAAGTGAGTACATGACAATGGTGTGACTCTTAAATGACACTTTTATGACTAGCAGTATTACTCGTCACTAATGGCGGAATAGAGATCAGCCTATCGCTTGAAAACGCAAAAGAAAAACAGGAGCCTTTACCCAGTTCACTGTTAATTTTTAATTGGCTACCATGGCGAGTAAGTACATGTTTAGTAATTGCTAAGCCTAATCCTGAGCCACCTGTGGTGCGGCTTCTGGCTTTATCGACCCGATAAAAACGCTCAGTTAAGCGATTTATATGCTCTGGTGCAATACCATCACCATTATCGGTAACACTAAAACATGCCTGTTCATTGTTGCGCTGCCAACACACCTCAATTTTACCACCTGGCTTAGTATAATGAATGGCATTAAATACTAAGTTTGAAAACGCACTTCTGAGCTCATCCTCAGCACCGGTAATATCAACTGACGCATCAATATTAAAAATAAGTTGATGGCCTTTATCTTGATTTATAGACTGTGCTTCAGTTTCAATCAGTTTTAGCAATTGCGGTACATTTACTGCCTTATCATTACTGTGGCGTTTTGCGCCTTCAATACGTGATAACGAAAGTAACTGGTTCACTAAACTATCCATGCGTTTACATTGTTCTAGCATGGTAGTTTGTGCCTTATTCCACATTGCAGGCGGAGGAAGCGAATCACTGTCGAGCATTTCAAGGTAGCCGGTAACAACCGTTAAAGGGGTTCTGAGCTCATGAGACACATTAGCAACAAAGTCTTTACGCATCTGCTCAAGCTGCTTTAAACGGGTGACATCACGTACTACCACCAATAACTGAGTGTTAGCATAAGGCATCACCCTAAACTCAAGTACTTGTTCTACACTGTGGCCACTTTCAAGCTCCAGTGCATCACTAAACTCTTTACGGCGCATATATTTAGCAAATTTAGGATCGCGAATGAGGTTATCTAAACGCTGACCATGATCAACCGGCCATTGTAACCCTAACACTTTGAGTGCAAGTTGATTACACCACACAATTGATAAATCGTTTTGCAATACAACAACAGCATCAGGCACCGCCTCAGCACCGTCACGAAAACGGCGTATCAGCTCTGCCAGTTCGTTACGCTTTTTACGATTACGATGTTGCAGCTGATAGATGCCTTCAAATACTTGCTCCCACGACCCTTCACCTTCTGGTGGGTTAAAACTGCGCTGGTTATGCAGCCAATCACTTAACCGATAAAGTTGATGGTAATGCCACATAAGTAGCGAAAAAGCGCCCAAAAACAACATCAAAAATGGGGCACCAATAAGCACCCCAATTAAAAGTAAAGGTATAAAATAGACAAACAGCCGCTTTGTTAGCGCCTGCTTGTTAATAACTCGATACATACACGCTCTTTACCTTATAAACGCTAGCAGACAAGTTGACTGAGCTAGGTTAATAGATTGCTACTTAACTAAGTAAGCTTAATTGTAAGCACACTATAATTTACTCGAAAAGCGATAACCAGCTCCGCGTACCGTTTGTACTAAGCGGTCGTGTCCAAGCGTAGCAATCGCTTTACGCAAGCGACGAATATGAACATCTACTGTTCTGTCTTCAACATACACATTCGTGCCCCATACATGATCAAGCAGTTGCTCACGGCTGTAAACCCGCTCTGGATGGGTCATAAAAAAGTGTAATAGTCTAAATTCGGTTGGCCCCATATCAAGCTCACTGCCCCCTGAGGTAACACGATGCGAAATAGGGTCTAGGCGCAGGCCGTGCACTTCAATTGCTTCTTCTAAAGAGGTAGGTGCTACTCGGCGAATAACCGCTTTGATACGCGCCATTAATTCTTTAGGTGAAAACGGCTTTGTAACGTAATCATCAGCGCCCACTTCTAAACCGCGTATTTTGTCTTCTTCTTCGCCGCGAGCAGTCAGCATAATGATAGGGATTTGGCGTGTGTGTTCATTTTGTTTGAATTTTTTAGCAATTTGAATTCCACTACCACCAGGTAGCATCCAATCGAGTAACACCATATCTGGATAAGGTTCAACCATTGCGGCTATTGCAGAATCATAATCTTCAGCCTCAATGGCTTGAAAGCCATTTTGCTCTAAAACAAAAACCAACATTTCCCTGATAGGTGCTTCGTCATCAACGACTAATACTTTACGTGACATTCCAATTTATCTCTTAGGCTATTGAGTAGGTTTCATTATTATGACTAAGTATGACATTTTTATTAAAGTGTAACGTCTAAATTAAAATGAGACTAAAAAAAACACAAAATAGTAACAAAAAATTGAATATGTCATATTTTTATCATCTTAAGCAGTAAATAAAAAAGTGGTTTGCAGTAAAGTGAGTCGTTATTAAAGGCATTATTTATGATATTAACTTGGGATCATCAAATTACTAACTAGCAGCTATTTTTAGGCTTAATAATAAAAGTCGGCACCTATTTAGATCAGGTTTATTATGATCTTAAATACAAGGATCAGAGTTTTATCAAGCAGATCCCTTTTCGGATCACTATTTTACCCACTAACAAAGCTAAACCAATGATTTACTGTGTGATTTTTATCCATTAATTATGATGTTCGACACTTAAAAGTACAAAATGCGTCACTTTAAGCCCTTCACTTAGTAAAGTAATGATCCCAGATAAGGTTAGTTAGTAATCGAGTGATCCCAGATTTATCGGTAAGTAAAATACTGATCTCTTACAGATCAAAAAAGCCAGTGCGTAAGCAACTGGCTTTTTATAATGAGTGCGAGAGTATCGCCGTTATTGGCTCATTATTTTATTTTTGGGTTTAACTCACCGCTTAAGTATTTAAGGTGCATTTCATCCAATGAAATTGGCTTAATTTTACTTGCTTGACCCGCAGTACCAAACGCTTCGTAACGGGCGATACAAATATCAGTCATCGCTTGTGTTGCAGCGGCTAAAAACTTACGTGGGTCGAAGTTAGACGGGTTCATTGCTAAATGACGACGGATTGCACCGGTAGACGCTAAACGTAAGTCAGTATCAATGTTTACCTTACGCACACCGTATTTAATACCTTCAACAATTTGCTCAACTGGCACACCGTATGTTTCAGGAATTTCGCCACCGTATTGGTTAATCACTTCTAACCACTCTTGTGGTACAGAAGACGAGCCATGCATTACTAAGTGCGTGTTTGGAATACGCGCATGAATTTCTTTAATACGATCAATCGCTAAAATGTCGTCGGTTGGTGGACGAGTAAATTTGTAGGCACCGTGTGATGTACCACAGGCAATAGCCAGCGCATCAACATGGGTTTTATTTACAAAATCAGCTGCTTCTTCTGGATTCGTTAGCATTTGCTCTGTGGTAAGTTTACCCTCAGCGCCAACGCCGTCTTCTTCACCCGCTTCACCGGTTTCAAGTGAACCTAATACACCTAGCTCACCCTCAACTGAAACACCACATGCGTGTGCCATTTCAACTGTTTTACGTGTTACATCAACGTTGTAATCGTAGCTTGACGGAGTTTTACCATCGCTCATTAACGAGCCATCCATCATTACTGATGAAAAACCTAACTGAATTGAGCGCTGACATACACCCGGTGATGTACCGTGATCCTGATGCATAACCACGGGGATATGTGGCCATTCTTCAACTGCCGCTAAAATCATATGACGAATAAAAGGTGCACCGGCATACGCACGTGCGCCCGCAGAACCTTGCACAATAACAGGGCTGTTTGTTTTATCAGCCGCTTCCATAATTGCGCGCATTTGCTCTTGGTTATTTACATTAAACGCGGGTACACCGTAACCATGCTCAGCGGCATGATCCAGAAGTTGTCGCATACTGATTAAAGCCATTGGGTATTCTCCAATTTATCGATAGTCATTAAACTATCTAGTTTGAACGGATTTGTTAGTTTGGTGCAATAACTGCACCTCGAACCTTAAAGCTCAATGCCTAAAATTCGAATTAAATAACTAATAAATAAAAGTGAGAGGTATTTATCAGTTAAGTGTAGCAGATGCGGACACTCCACATCTGCCTAACGGCTAGTTAATACTTTACGTATTACTTAGCACGTGATTCTAACATCACTACTGCTGGCAGTTTTTTACCTTCTAAAAACTCTAAGAAAGCACCACCACCGGTAGAAATATACGAAACTTTGTCACTAATGCCGTACTTGTCAATTGCTGATAAAGTGTCACCACCGCCTGCAATTGAAAACGCTTTTGAATCAGCAATTGCTTGGGCAATAGCACGTGTACCATTACCGAACTGATCAAATTCAAAAACACCGACTGGGCCATTCCATACAACGGTGCCCGCATTAGCAATAATTTTTGCAAGTTTGTTTGCTGTATCAGGGCCAATATCAAAAATCATATCGTCGCTGGTAACTTCGCTTACATCTTTAAGTGTTGCTACAGCTGATTCTGAGAATTCATTACCCACGACGACATCAGTCGGTACTGGAATTTCACCATTGTTAGCTTTTGCTGCTGCACATAAGCGATTAGCTTCGTCCATTAAGTCAGCCTCAAAAAGTGACTTACCTACAGGGTAACCTGCAGCGGCAATAAAGGTATTAGCAATACCGCCACCCGTAACAAGCTGGTCAACAATTTTAGATAACGAATCAAGTACAGTTAACTTAGTTGACACTTTAGAGCCACCCACAATCGCCACGAGCGGGCGTGCTGGGTTATCAAGTGCTTTGCCTAGCGCTTCAAGTTCAGCCGATAATAATGGACCGGCACACGCTACATCAGCAAATAAACCTACACCATGCGTTGATGCTTGTGCGCGATGCGCAGTACCAAAGGCATCCATTACGTACACGTCACATAATGCAGCTAATTGCTTTGATAAGGTTTCGTCGTCTTTTTTCTCGCCTTTATTAAAACGCACGTTTTCAAAAACAACGACTTCGTTATCTGCAACATCAACGCCGTTTAAGTAATCTTTTTCTAGGCGAACTGTTTGCTCAAGTGCATCATTTAAGTAATCGACAACCGGAGCCAATGAAAACTCTTCTTCGTATTGCCCTTCCGTAGGACGGCCAAGGTGTGACATAACCATCACTTTCGCGCCTTTCTCTAACGCTAGTTTGATAGTAGGTAACGCAGCACGAATACGTGCATCTGACGTCACTTTTCCTGCTTTAACGGGTACATTTAAATCTTCACGAATTAATACGCGTTTGCCGTTTAAATCTAAATCTGCCATTTTAATGACCGACATGAACATCTCCTTAGTTAACGATACTGAACCTGAAAAATACGTTTTAAATATTACTTAAATGCCATCATAGCACGCGCGGTATCGAGCATGCGATTCGCAAACCCCCACTCGTTATCACACCAAACTAATAACTTTATCAGTCGTTTATGACTAACACGTGTCTGTGTGCCATCTATGATACAAGAATGTGGGTCATGGTTAAAATCAACCGATACCAATGGCTCTTCGGTGTAACTTAAAATACCTTCAAGGCGGTCTTTAGCTTGTGCTTTAAGGGCATTATTAACCGCACTTAAATCTACATCTGCATTAACCGTGACACTTAAATCCATCGCCGTCACATTAATGGTCGGTACACGGACCGCAATGGCCTCAAAGCGACCTTTAAATTTAGGTAAAATACGGTCTATACCACGTGCTAATTTTGTATCTACAGGAATAATAGACTGGCTGGCGGCACGCGTACGGCGTAAATCATGATGATACGCATCAATTACTTGCTGATCGTTCATTGACGCATGAATGGTCGTAATAGCACCTGATTCAATGCCAAAGGCATCATCGAGTACTTTAATAACAGGAACAACGCAGTTGGTGGTACACGAGCCATTAGAGACAATAGTATGCTCGCTTTTAAGCTCATCGTCATTAATACCGTAAACAATAGTGGCATCAACATCATTATCCGCAGGATGTGAAAACAGCACCTTTTTTGCGCCCGCAGTCAAATGTAATTGCGCGTGTTCACGCGAGTGATAAACACCCGTACATTCAAGCACCACATCAACATCTAACGTTTGCCACGGTAATTCAACTGGATTTTGTTCACAAAATAACGCAATGGTGTCATCAGCTACGCTGATAGTGTCTTCACCTAGTTTAACTGGAAAAGCAAAACGACCATGAGAGGTGTCGTATTTTAATAAATGGGCAATAGCTTCAGGGTCGGCTAGTTCGTTAATTGCAACAATTTTGATCTCGTCGCTTAAGCCTGATTCGTATAGTGCACGGACAATATTTCGACCAATACGACCAAAACCATTAATTGCAAGTTTGATTGCCATGAAATATAAAATCCACTCTAGTTACGTACAGAGAAAGGCAGCGTCGCCTTTTAGATGGCGGTATTGTAATCGACCTTGCTTGTGATTATAAGAGCCAAGCATTAGAAACTTTAAATTAACGTCATAATCAACACACACTGCACTTTTACTTTTAGTCCTGCTAGTGGGTATTTGCACTGTTTGCTATTTTAGTTTTAAATCAAACACCACCTTTATTGATGCTTTAACGCTTATTGTTGCGCCTAAATATTGCTGCTGCATAAATGGATTCTCGTTATTACTAGCAACCATACTATTTCTGTGGCTAGATAAAATAATGTGCTTAACACCGCCCGCGTCATAATCGTAATCTGAGCTGCCGGAATTTGCACTGATACTGTAAACGTTGCCAAGTTCAGCGCCAAAAGCTTGAGCGAGCTTATTTCCCTTCGCTTTTGCGTTATCGATTGCTAATTGTGTTGCTTGTGCCTCTAACTGATTAACTTTAGAGGATAAACCATTAATTTTTTCGATATTGTCTATTTTTAAGCTTTGAGCAAAATTAATAAATTCATCGACTTTTTTAATATCTTTTAATGTGACTTTAACTGTTTTCAGGGCTAAATACTTATCGCCTGAAACAGTCCCAGATTCTGTACCAATCATAGTGTATACCTTGCTTTTTAAACCAGATATATAAACATCGTCTTGGCCAAAACCGTATTTGTCTGATTGTTCAAGTAGCAAGCTAATCCGGCCATCAAGCTCACGTTTAGCCTCAAGTAATGTATCTTCAGTGCTTTTTACTTCAAATATAATTTGAGCCATATCTGGCTCAACAAATACCTCAGCTGACCCCTGCACTGCAATATGACGATTAGCTGGCACGCTTGAATTAGCAAAAGTAATAAGAGGGAATAAGGTAATAAAAATAGCGATGATAAGTTTCATATTCGTTCCTTGAATTCATAATAAATCATACGTTCCCATAATTATACAAATTAAAACAAAAGTAAACTGCCTCATTAACCAAGTATTTATGCATTCTTTATAGGTTGGGTTTCGCTTCGCTCTGCCCAACCTACGTCAACTCGCCTACTTTGAGCTCCTTACCGGCGCTTATTTGATGGCATTGGGCTAATAACAACTCAGCAGTAGCTTGTGCATCGGTAAGGGCGTGATGACAATGATAGCTTGGTAAGTCGTAGCGTTTACGACATTCATTAAGAGTTAAATCGTCTAATTTTATATCTGAGCTATGTTTTAGCAGACGCTTTTTTTCTATTTGTAAGGTATCGATAATCAACTTGGGGCGCTGGGTGATCCCTGCATTTTTTAGTGCTAACTTTAAAAAACCCCAATCGAGCATGGCATTATGAAATACTAAAATACAGTCACTAAAGTGAGCGCTTAAAGACGTTATAATGCTTTGTAGACTTTGCCCTTGTGCCACCGAGTCAGTACTAATGCCATGAAAAACGGGGCTCTGCTCTAGACTTTTCACCTCTTTATTAACCAAATGCTGCGACTGACTGTTTTTGATACATTCGTTATCAATCAGTACCCAAGCAACCGAGACAATTTCATGTTGTTTAGGATCAAGCCCTGTTAATTCCAAATCAATTACTAAGTAACGTTGCTTTAAAGCACTTTGCACGAGCAAATGGCGGCGCTTTAAATAACGAGTAATAAGCTGCTTAACCATTGTTGTTACAAACTCCCACGCGCAAATTTAAACGCCGCGCCTTGCTGCGCCTGTTTTACTAGATAAAACGCTTCTTTAAGCTGATGACGCTCTAACGAATTGAGCTTATCTGGGTTTATACAATTGCTGGGTAACCCCTCTTCGTTTATTTGTGTACGCAACCTAAGCTGAGTTAAAAATCGCCAACAATCTTTTAAATTATAAATATCTTCTTTGCTTAACAATGAATACTTTAATAAGGCGTCTAATCGCTCTTGGGTGTTAGCACGGCGGATGCCTACTTTTAATGCATACAGCCTTGCCAGATCGTTAATGATCACTACCCCGCGCTTTTTAAGATCGATGTATTTGTGATGCTGCTCGGTTTTTTCAGTTTTAAAGTTATTGAATAAACCAATCGGCGCGCTGTTGGTATTCACATCGCTGGCCATTGCCGCATAAAAAAGATCGTTACGGGAAATATGGGTTAACTCTTCACAAAACTGGCTATAAAGCGTGGTTGATCCTTCAATAAAACGCAGATCAAAAAATATTTTACAGTTGAGCATTGCCTGGGGTGTGGGGCTGGTGATCCACTTTAAAAACTTCGCCCGCCAATCACTAACACTCATTCGACACGCATCACTGCTGGCCATAATGTTACCAGGGCAACGACGAATACCGCATTCAACTAAGTTTTCACAAACAAATTCACCCATTTGTTTAAAGTACGCGTGCTGCTCATCGTTTAGACCATCGGGTAATAACAAGCCGTTATCTTGATCAGAATGCAGTGTTTGCTCTTCGCGCGCTTGAGAGCCAAAACAAATAAAGCTAAAGCTCGTGGGCGCAACGCCATGTTGTTGTTGAAATAAAAATATCAGCCGCGAGGTTAGCGCATCGGTTAAACCGCTGAGTAGTTTTCCAATCAGTGAAATATCATCAATATTATTAGAAAACCCCTTTAATAACTCAGGAATTTCTTTAGCGTAACGCTTTAAATCAGCGACATTATGCGCTTTATAAATACGACCAATGAGCTGGACAGGGTCGCTTTTTTGTTGACGTAGTAAGTCTGTACTAGTGATCATACCTAGCGGTTTATGATTTTCATCAAGCACAGGTAAATGATGAATATTATGCTTAAGCATTAAGTGTAGCGCTGAAAACACACGATTATTTTCAAATATAAACTTAGGCTTATTGGTCATAATACTATTGATAGCTTGCGCGGGGTCCACCTCATCAGCAAGCACTCGATTACGTAAATCACGGTCAGTAACCACCCCAACAAGGTGCGAGTTTTCGGTGATCATTATTGAAGAAACCCCATGCTCTTGCATTTTTTTAGCACTATGACGGATGCTGGCATCGGGGGGCAGCGTTATCGCTTTGCGAGTCATGATCTCTGATATTTTACGCTCAGACCAGCTGTCGTTGTTGCTCTTATAATGCGATGACAGTAATCGATTTGCATGTGCACGGACAAAGTATTGCTCAAAGGCTTTATATTCTCGGCGTAAATAATCAAAATGCGTTTGGTCGAGCATATACACTATGCCCTCTTTTTGTACTTCTAAACTGTTTTGAATTGCATCTCCCGTTAGTAAAGAGGGGTAACCAAAGTAATCACCTTGAGTTAAACGCGTTACCGTATCGCCTTTGGCATCGACTAAATCGTATAACCCGGAGCGGATTAAAAATAACTTAGGCTGTTCACTGTTAAGCCATTGCGTTTGGTTTTCTCGGGTCAAATAAATACTATCGAGATGGTTTACAAAATAACTGCAGGCACTGTCTTGTAACATTGAAAATGGTGCTTGCTTGTTAATAAACTGCGCGACTTCCTGTTGCTCACTACTCATAAATCATCCTCAATAAAAAGCGACTTAACCTGAAATGTAGTCATTTTTTAAACAAATAAAAAGCCCGACTTAAGTCGGGCTTTGATGCGTTATATCATTAGCTATATGGATTAGTGAGCATGTGCTTCACTAGACCCTTTAGGATTACGAATGCCTTCCACCATTTCTTGGATTTCAATTGGTGTTGGTTTAGTCATTTTCATTACAACTGCTGCTACTGCAAAGTTGATCATCATACCGATTAGACCAATCCCTTCAGGTGAAATACCTAGGAACCAATTTTCTGGGCTATTAAGCTCAGGGCTCACAAACTTAAAGTAGATGATATAAGCCGCAGTAAAGGTAATACCCGTTACCATGCCTGCAATCGCACCAAATTTGTTCATTGATTTAGAGAAAATACCCATAATAATTGCAGGGAAGAAGCTCGCTGCCGCTAAGCCGAAGGCAAAGGCTACAACCGAGGCCACAAATCCTGGCGGGTTAATCCCAAAGTAGGCGGATATTACAATAGCAATCATCGCTGCTAACCTCGCTGCAAGTAATTCTTGCTTGTCGGTTATATCCGGTTTGAGTGTCCGTTTTAGCAAATCGTGCGATACTGAGGTTGAAATAACCAATAGTAAGCCCGCTGTAGTCGATAGTGCCGCGGCAATACCACCAGCAGCAACGAGTGCAATAACCCATGCTGGTAAGTCGGCAATTTCAGGGTTCGCTAGTACCATAATATCGCGGTCAACGTTTACTTCGTTCGCGCTATTAGGGTCAGTGATTTTACCTGATGTGTAAAACATTTTGCCGTCACCATTTTTATCATTAAAGGTAATTAGGCCCGTACGTTCCCAGTTTTTGATCCATGCAGGCGCATCTGCATACGCTGTGCCGCTACCGTCTTTACCATTAATGGTGTCAATCATGTTTACACGGGCAAACGAAGCTACTGCAGGTGCTGTTGTGTAAACAATAGCAATGAACACCAGTGTCCACGCCGCTGAAATACGTGTGTCCTTTACGCGAGGTACAGTGAAAAAGCGAACAATTACATGTGGTAAACCAGCAGTACCCACCATAAGAGCACCTGTGATTGCAAATACATCAATCATGCTCTTCGAGCCTTCAGTGTATTGGCCAAAGCCCAACTCAGTACTTAAACCATCTAATTTATCCAATACATACATGCCTGAACCATCACTTAGCGTGGCACCAAACCCTGTTTGTGGGAAAAAGTGACCGGTTGCCATCATCGAGATGAAAATAGCCGGTACTAAATAAGCAAATACCAGTACACAGTACTGCGCAACTTGCGTGTAAGTAATGCCTTTCATGCCACCAAGTACAGCATAAAAGAAAACAATTATCATGCCGATGTAAACGCCGGTTTCAATTTCAACTTCTAAGAAACGCGAGAACACCACACCCACACCACGCATTTGACCCGCAATGTAAGTAAAACAAATAAAGATGGCACATAAAATAGCCACTAAACGCGCAGTACGTGAGTAGTAACGATCCCCGATAAAGTCTGGCACAGTAAACTTACCGAATTTACGTAAGTAAGGCGCTAAACACATGGCCAGTAGTACATAACCACCCGTCCACCCCATTAAGTAAACACTACCGTCATAGCCAGCAAACGAGATAATACCCGCCATTGAAATAAATGACGCAGCACTCATCCAATCCGCAGCAGTTGCCATACCATTGGCTAGTGGAGGTACACCACCACCGGCAACATAGAATTCATTTGTTGACCCTGCACGAGCCCAGATTGCAATGCCGATATAAAGCGCAAAGCTTAAACCGACGATTATAAAAGTGAGTATTTGAACATCCATTGCTTAGCTCCTATTCGTCTACGCCATATTTTTTATCTAACGTATTCATTTTGAAAACGTACACAAAAATCAAAGCTACAAAGGTATAAATCGCGCCTTGCTGGGCGAACCAGAAGCCAAGTTTAAACCCAAAAAAACGTACTTCATTTAGTACATCTACAAGTAATATGCCAAAGCCAAAAGAGACCACAAACCATACCGCTAATAACTTAAACAGTAATGAAATGTTTTCTGCCCAATAAGCTTTTGCTTGTTCTTCATTTTTAAAAGCCATTTTTATTTTCCCCTTTAAACATCGCAAGATTACGATGGGTGGTTTTTTATATTCGTTAATCAATTTAGCAACGCTACTCAAATATTGAATTGCGACAATAGTCGTAACAACATGTTAACGTTTTCGTAAACTGTAGGCGCTTAATTAGTAAACAACAAGTGAACTACTTTAATTTCAGTAAGTTAATTAATTTATTTGCGAGGTGTTTACGCCAATTTTTGAGTAAAGCGTGGGAATAAGACATTAGTCTAACTAAATAACCAATTTAGAATAAATCATTAAAAATCAATTTTTTATTTTATTTAT